>CAZKGZ010000199.1:0-2934 GCA_964552365.1 uncultured Oscillospiraceae bacterium
CGTTCGGGGTGGATTTTTTATTGCCAGTCTTTCCAGATTTCGGGGCGGTAGCCGGAGGTGGCTTGTTTGCCGTTGCGGACGATGGGGGTTTTGAGGAGCGTGGGGTCTTCGAAGATGTGCTCGAGCTTGTCGTCCGCGCGGGCGAGGCAGCGCAGGAGCGCGGCGTCCGGGTGCTTCTCGTCGATGAGGTCATCGAGCCCGACGGCGTTTTTCACGCTCTGCAGCTCGCCGCGGCTGATGCCGTAGCGGCTCAGGTCGATGTACTGGTACTTGATGCGGCGCTCTTTGAAGTAGCGCTCCGCCTTTTTCGTGTCAAAGCACTTGTTTTTTCCGAAAATCTGAATGTTCACAGGACTTCTCCCAGAAAGCGGTGCAGGTTGCCGTAGAAGATATCCTGCACGAGAGCCTCGCTGAAGCGGTGCGCGAGCATGGCTTCGTAGAGCGTTTCCATGTCCTGCACGCCGGAGATGCCGTCGGGTGCGGCGTCGATGCCGTCAAAGTCCGTGCCGAGGCAGAGATTCTCGCGCGCGTCCTGGCAGAGGAAGTGGTCGATATGCGCGAGCACCGCATCGATGTCGCCCGTGCCGCCGATGAAGTCGCGGCAGAGGTTCAGGCCGATGACGCCGTTATTATGGACGATGGCGCTGATCTGCGCATCGGTGAGGTTGCGCGGATGATCGCACACGCTCTTGGCGTTGGAGTGGCTGCACAGCACCGGGCGCTTGGCAATGCGGATGACATCCCAGAAGGTCTTTTCGGATGTGTGGGAGAGGTCGACCGCCACGCCCTTCTGCCAGCAGGCGTTCACGAAGCGCACGCCGTCCGCTGTGAGACCGGAGCCGGTGTCCATGGCGGAGCCGCACAGGCGGTTATCCTTGTTCCAGCAGAGCGTGACCATGCGCACGCCGCGGCGGTAGGCATCGAGCAGTCCCGCCACGCTGCAGCCGAGAAGATTGGCACCCTCGACCGAGAGGAAGAGCGCCACGGCGTCGTCCTTTGCGGCGTTGTCGGCCTGATGCACATCGGTGCAGAGCACGGCGATGTCGCTGTTTGCCTTGAGCTCGCGCTCGGCCGTCGCCATGATGCGGCGGAACATGAGCGGGCCGTCAAATCCCGGCGGCGCCCAGATGGCGAGCACCTGTGCGGCCGGAGAGAAGTGATGCAGGCGCATGAGGTCGATGTGGTCTCTCTCGCAGCGGCGGAGAGAATTGAACTTTGTAAGAGTGTCGCAGTGCGCGTCGAAATACGGAATGCAGTACGGAAGAGCCATGGTAATTCTCCTTTATACTTCCATGATAATGGGGAGGATCATCGGGCTGCGGCGGGTCTTTTTGAAGAGGTAGCCGGAGAGGCCGGACTTTACGCGGCCCTTGATGCCCGCCCAGTCGGTGATGCCGTTGTCCTCGCAGTAGGACACGCTCTCGAGTGCCACATGGCGCAGCTCTTCGAGGAGCTTGTCGTTTTCCTTTTCGTATACAAAGCCGCGGCTCACGATGTCCGGGCCGGAAATGAGCTGCTTCGTGTCGGCGGAGATCGTCATGACCACGACGACCATGCCCTCGTCCGCGAGGAGCTTGCGGTCGCGCAGCACCACGGCGCCGACATCGCCCACGCCCATGCCGTCCACGAGCACCTGTCCCGCCGGGACATTGCCGCCGAGCTTCACGGATTTGGCCGTCATCTCGATCATGCGGCCGTTTTCGCCGATGATCACATTCTTGCGGTCGTGGCCCATGGCCATGATCATATCGCCGCTCTTGTGGAGCATGCGGCGCTCGCCGTGCACGGGGATGAAGAACTTCGGCTTCACGAGCTTGTACATCATTTTGAGCTCTTCCTGGCAGGCGTGGCCCGAAACATGCAGGTCGGTGCCGCGCTCGTAGATGACCTCCGCGCCCTTGGCGAAGAGCTCGTCGATCACGCGGGAGATGGTCGTCTCGTTGCCGGGAATGGCGCTTGCGGAGATGATGACGCGGTCGCCCGCGCCGATGTCCACCTGCTTGTGCTCGGAAAATGCCATGCGGTAGAGAGCGGACATGCTCTCGCCCTGGCTGCCGGTGGAGAGGATGACGACCTTGTTGCGCGGCAGGGAGTTGATGCGCTTCATGTCGACGATGACGCCCTCCGGCACCTTCATATAGCCGAGCTCCACGCCGAGCTTTACGACATTTTCCATGCTGCGGCCGGTGATGCCGACCTTGCGCTTATACTTCACGGCGAGGTCGATGATCTGGCCGATGCGGTCAACATTGGAGGCGAAGGTCGTTACGATGATGCGCTTGTCGCAGTCCTTGAAAAGCTGGTCGAAGCGGTCGTGCACCTTGCTCTCCGAGGGCGAATAGCCGGGGCGCTCCACGTTGGTGGAGTCCATCAGCAGCGCGAGCACGCCTTCGCGGCCAAGCTCGCCGAAGCGCGTGAGGTCGGTCATCTCGCCCTGCAGGGGCGTGACATCGATCTTGAAGTCGCCGGTCTGCACCACGGTTCCGATGGGTGTTTTGATGGCGAACGCCACGGAGTCGGCGATCGAGTGGTTCACATGGATGAACTCCACGCGGAAGCACCCGGCGGTGATGGTCTCCCCCGCCTCGACGGTGACGATCTTCGTCTTTTCGAGAAGGCCGTGCTCCTGCAGCTTGAGCTCGATGAGCCCCGCCGAGAGGCGCGTGGCGTAAATGGGGGCGTTGAGGCGGTCCATGACGTACGGCAGAGCGCCGATGTGGTCTTCGTGGCCGTGCGTGATGAAAATGCCGCGCAGACGGCTCTTATTCTGCACCAGCCAGCTCACATCGGGAATGACAACATCCACGCCGTACATGTCGTCGTCCGGGAAGCCCATGCCGCAGTCGACAATGATGATGTCCTTTCCGTACTCGTACGCCGTGAGGTTCTTGCCGATCTCGTTGAGACCGCCAAGGGGAATGATCTTCAGTTTTT
>CAZKGZ010000200.1:0-2927 GCA_964552365.1 uncultured Oscillospiraceae bacterium
AGCGCCGCAGACGAGATCGTCCGGCGTTGCCTTAGAAATCAAAGGTAAAGGGCATCATTTCGGAGAGCTTGTGGCTCACGTAGGTGTCGTCGCCTTTGGCGCACAGGACGATCATGTCGCGGGAGAACTCCTGCAGGAACTGGCGGCAGGAGCCGCAGGGGTAGCAGTATTCTTTGCTGTTGCCCCAGATGGCGATGCGCACAAAGTCGCGGTGCCCCTCGCTCACGGCTTTGACGGCCGCGGTGCGCTCGGCACAGATGGTGTCGCCGTAGGCGGAGTTTTCAATGTTGCAGCCGGTGAAGATCGTTCCGTCACTGCACTCGAGGGCTGCGCCCACGGGGAATTTGGAATACGGAGAATACGAGTTTTCCGAAGCCTTTTTTGCCATATTGAGCAGTTCGCGTTCGGTCATGATCTGCCACTCCTTTATTATATTATTTATTTGTCCTCAGCCGACGTCGATCGTCCACGAGGTGATGTCGTTGAAGATGTCGTACTGGTTGGGCGACATGCCGTAGATGGTGCCGAGATGCGAGAGCACCTCGCGCGTTTCAAAGCACACGGGGATGAAGAATGTGCGCGCGGTGAGTGCGGTGAGCCATGCGGTCTCGGCCGCCTCACGGTCTTCGTCCTTCGCGCCGAGGAATGTCTCCGTGAGGGAGGTGACCTCCTCGTCGTTCCAGCCGCCGTAGTTGAGAGTGCTGTCTTCCTCCACATCGCCCGAGATGAGCTTGAGGATGTTCCAGTCGCCGGTCAGCGCGACCTCGGCGAGATACATATCGACGGGGATCTCCTCGTCCTCATCGAGATAGCCGGTCTCGAGCGCTTCGTTGTACTCGCTCCATGTGAGCTCGCGCAGGTTGACCTTCAGCCCGATGGACTCCATGGACTCGGCGATGACGCGCGCTTCCTGTACCTTGGAGGCGTTGTCCGCGCACACGACGAAGTTGATCTCCATGTCGACCTTCGAGCCGGAGACGGCGAACTCTATGTAGCCGTCGTCGTCCAGATCGCGGGCGCCGCCGCGCTGGAACTCCTCGGCACACTTCTCCGGACTGTAGGAGAACTGCGAGGCGATGTTCGCATCGTAGAGCGAGCTGTTCGGGTGGATGGGCAGCATCGTCGCCACGGCGTTGCCGTCGAGCGTGTCGTTGACGATGGTGTCGCGGTCGACGATCCAGTTCATGGCGTAGCGGTAGGTCTCGTAGCCGAAAAATTCGCTGTTGCTGTTGAAGCCGATGAAGTGGAGATTCGACGTGGTGATCGTGCGCGTTTCGTTTTTGCCGCCGTAGCCCATGTTGTATATGCCGGTCGGGTCGTTCGTGACGAGGTCGACGAGGCCGTTTTCAAACTCGGTGATGAGCTCTTCCATGCCGCGGTAGGCGCGCAGCTCGATCTCGTCCACGGGGAGCTGATCGCTGTTCTCGTAGCCGTCGAACTTCACGAGCGCGGTGTGGTCGTCATTGAAGGTATAGGCACCCGAGCCCACGGGGATGTCGTCGCCGGCGGTGCCGTACTTGATGACCGGGATGCTCAGCCTTGCCGGCAGGAGCGAATCGTCCGCGCCCTCGGTGGCGAGATACACGTCGCCGTTATACGAGCTTGCGTACACGCGGCCGAGCTGCTGCTGATAGTAGCTGCTGCCGGTCGTGAAGACGCTCGAGACGGAGTAGGCCACGTCCGATGCGGTAAGCGTGGAGCCGTCGTGCATCTGGATGCCCTCTTTCACCGTGAGCACCCACACGCCCGAAGAGCCTTCGTTCTTGGTGTAGTACCAGTCGGAGAGGATGCGGGAGGTGACATTGAAGTTCTCGTCCACTTCGAAGAGGCGGTCGTACACGAGGCAGTCCACCATCTGGTTGAGCGTGCTCGTGGTCTTGAGCGGGTTGAGCGTGCTGTCGTAGTCGAGCGAGAGGGAGAATACGCTGTCCTCGGCGTCGTCATAGGTGAGCGTCTGACCGGAGAGCGTGGCGTCCTCCTCGGCTTCGGATGTGTCGGTTTCGGTCTCCGTCTCGTCCGCGGCCGTGCCGCAGGCGGCGAGAGAGGAGAGGAGCATTGCCGCGGTGAGCAGCAGTGCGAGCAGTTTTTTCGCTTTCATAATCGTTTCCTCAAAGCATGATAACGGAGGCCATCGTGCCGCGCCTGCCTTTGGTGGCGCGGTGCGACCAGTATACATCACTCATGCACATCGTGCAGTCCGGGGAGACATCGATGTGCGCGCTGTCGAGACCCAGCTGCAGCAGACGGCGGCGGTTCGTCTCCTTGATGTCTACCATAAACTTGCCGGGCACGCCCTCCTCGGGCGGGCAGAGCCCCTCGGCATCGCTGCCCAGCAGGGCGCGAACGGCTTCGGGGACCTCGGGTCCGGTCTCAAAGCAGCACTTCGAAATGGCGGGGCCGATGGCGGCGCGGATGTGCCCGGGGCGCGCGCCCATGTCCGTCATTTTCCGCACGGCGCAGCCCATCATGTCGGCGACCGTGCCTTTCCAGCCGCTGTGTACGGCGGCGATGATGCCCGCCTCGGGGTCATGGAAGAGCACCGGCACGCAGTCGGCCGTCCACACGCACAGCGGGACGTTCGCCCGGTCGGTGATGAGCCCGTCGCAGTCGGCGGGACGGTGCGGCAGCGGCGGGAGCGCGCGCTCCGACTCCGTCACATAGCGGATCTCGGTGCCGTGGATCTGGCGCGTGAAGCAAAGTCCCTCCTCCGGCAGCTCCGCCGCCGCGCGGAAGCGGAGCCACAGCGAGCGCACGCGCTCCTGCCGCTCCGGGCTCTCCCACTCGGGGTCGGGGTTCGAGGAGAACGGAAAGTCCCCCACATCCCCCAGCTTCCGGGAGAAAAGGTGCTTCGTGCCGAGAACATCCGACACCACCCACTGGATATGATCTTTTTCGCAAACCGTAAATGCCATAGTCGGATCCTTTGC
>CAZKGZ010000201.1:0-2916 GCA_964552365.1 uncultured Oscillospiraceae bacterium
CTTAGGAGGCGAACGCTCTATCCTGCTGAGCTACGGGGGCATATTTTACGGCAGCGCCGCAGACGATATCGTGCGGCGTTGCCTTTATAGACGGTGTTTTCCGCGGCTGCCTTATTTCTTCTTTTTCGGCTGGTTTTTCTCCCAGAGGACGGCGAGGCCTATGAGGAGAAGGTCGGGTTCGTAGTGGATGTCGCGCCGGCAGCACGGGATGACGCGGCCGGCGAGACCGCCGGTGGCGATGACGTAGGTGCCGCCGCCGAGCTCTTCGTCGATGCGGTCGATCATGCCGTCGAGCATGGCGGCCGAGCCGAAAATGGCGCCGGACTGCATGGAGGCGACGGTGTTCGTGCCGATGCATTTGGCCGGGGCGTCGAGCGACACGCGCGGCAGCTGCGAGGTGTTGCCGGAGAGTGAATCCATGGAGAGGCGAAGGCCCGGGGCGATGACGCCGCCGGCAAAGCGTCCCTGCGTGTCGATGGCGCTGAATGTGGTGGCGGTGCCCATATCGATCACGATGAGCGGCGGACGATGCAGCTGCAGCGCCGCGACCGCGCCGACCACGAGATCCGCGCCGATCTGCGCCGGGTCATCGAGCCGGATGTCGAGGCCGGTCTTTATGCCTTTGCCGACAACGAGCGCATCGAGTCCCGTGAGGATCTTCACGGCCTGCTCGAGGCGCGAGGTGATGGGCCAGACGACGCTCGAGAGGATGGCACCCTCAAAATCTTCCGGACGGTAGCCTGCGAAGGCGAGCACTTCCTTCATGCTGACGGCGTACTCGAAGTCCGTTTTCAGCTTGTCCGTCGCCATGCGGGCCACGGAGTGAATGGTGCGGCCCTCGATGCAGCCGAGAACGATATTGGTATTGCCTACATCAATGGCAAGGATCATGCCTCTTTTTCCTTTCTTCCGATGCGGATGAGCCGCAGGATCACAGGGCTGAGCACCACATTGATCCCAAGCTCTGCGAGGAAGTTCAAACCGACGAGCGTGACGATCATGTACCGGCCCACATTCGTTCCGCCGGCCCATGCCGTTACCGTCTCATAAAAGAAGATGCGGCAGCCGAGCAGAAATACGCCGGTGTTCACAACGGGGCAGACGACCGCCGCCGTTATGGCTGCTGCCGGACGGCTGAACCGCTGCAGGGCCGCATACACGAGCCCGGCCGCTCCGCCGCAGAGAATGCCCTTGGCCAGCACGGTGATGAGCGTTCCCGGAACGTCTACGGCAAGGAATGTGCCGGCATCGCCCGAAAGGAGCACGACCATGCCGAATACAAAGCCGAGCCAGAGTCCCGCCGTGCTGCCGTACACTGCCGCGCCCACAACGATGGGCATCGCGACAAGCGAGATAGAGAACGGTCCCAGATGGATGAAGCTGCCGAGCAGCTGCAAAATGACGACCAGCGCCGTAAAGAGCGCCAATCCCGCCAGGCGGCGAGTCTTCGCGTGGTTTTTGTAAGCCATATTCAATTCCTCCTGCTGTTGCTCCCTTATTCTGTGCCGAACGGCACGGGATGCAGCGCATGACCGATTATAAGCCGAAAGTCCCGCCGCGTCAAGCACGGCGGGACGGTTTTCGATGAAATTAAGAAATATGTTCCATAATGTCGTTGCCGGTGTCCTCGCCGACGAGGGAGCGGACGAGGCCGAAACGGCGGCAGTCGTAGCGCGGGAACTCCTCACTCTCGAGTGTCGGGCGGTGGGCGTACACGAGCTGGCTCTCATGATAGAGCATCGCATCGGACGCGACTTCAAACGCCGTGCGTCCTCCGAAGCTCTCGAGCGGCGTTTCCACATCGAGCACGATGGGATTCGTGTCCGCGAAGTGCAGATAGAGCTTCGGCGTGTTCCATGTGCCGTAGGCTGCGGCACTCTCCGCGTCGTATGTTTCGTCGGCGGCGAGCTCCACGGCCTGCGTGAGGCAGAGCGCGTTGAGGCGGTGCGCGCCGTGGCCGTATTCGCCCTCCAGATCGTGTCCCACGGCGACGAGCGGCTTGAAGCGGCGGAGCTGCTCGACCTGATAGGCGATGACATTCTCCTCGCCGAAGCTCTCGCGCGCGGCTTCGAGCGAGAGAACATAGTAGTCCGGGAACGGCCCGATGACCGGATAATGGCGGATGCCCATGGCCCAGAGCGCATCGAGAAGCTCCTGCGGGCGCGGCTGCCAGTCGTAGTGGTTCACAAGATACACGACCTGCACCGTGAGACCGCGGTCCACACACTGCGCGGCGAGCGCGCCGAAGAAGATGACATCATCGTCGGCATGGCTCGGGAAGAGCAGCACATCGGCCTGCTCGCACGGCGGCTCCCAGACCTGTACATCGTCGGGCGCGGCGCCCTCGGTGAAGACGCGCACCTCGCAAAGCTGCGAAAGGTCCGTAAATTCCAGATCGATCTCCGTCACCGGTTCGGGCATTTCGAGATACTCATGCAGGAATTCATAGGTGCCGCCCGCGACATCGCCCGCGGCGGTGTGCACCGTGAACGGCGCGGCAGGTTCATACCAGTAAAGATAGATCGACCCGACGGGCGTTTCCGAGGAAATGTGCAGCGTATTTCCGGCACGGTACTGCACGCGCGAGGTGCGGTCGCCGTCGCGCAGGATCGAGGTATACCCGCCGATGCTGTCCGAGAGCGTGACGCCCTCCGTGAGCTCCTCGGCGACCGGCTCGGGCGTGGGCTCCGGTGTCGGTTCCGGCGTAGGCTCGGGCGTCGCCGTGGCGGTCGGCTCGGGCGTTGCGGTCGGGGCCTCGGTAGGCTCCGCCGTCGGCGCCGGTTCGGGGGAAGCTCCGCACGCCGTGCAGAGCGTAAACAGCAGGCAAACTGCCAGCAAAAGCGCAAGTTTTTTCGTAGCAAAGTCCTTTCTCCCGCCGCGCGGGAAACATGATAGGCAGTGGATATTATAGTCCCC
>CAZKGZ010000202.1:0-2913 GCA_964552365.1 uncultured Oscillospiraceae bacterium
CTGTGCTCGCGGTTCGGAAAGGGATTGCAATTCCTTTGACAGTTTGGTATTATATATAAGTTATAGCATAGGTGAATTATAAATTTGATCGAAGGAGGGCGGCATGAAGAAAATTCTGGTGGTTTTCGGCACGAGGCCGGAGGCTGTGAAGATGTGCCCTCTGGTCAATGAGCTGCGGGGACGGCGGGATATGCAGACCGTCGTTTGCGTCACGGGGCAGCACCGGGAGATGCTCGGCATGGTCCTCGATGCGTTCGGCGTGAAGCCCGAGTACGATCTCGCCGTAATGAAGGACGCGCAGACGCTCTTTGATATTACCAATGCCGTGCTGCGCGGGCTGGAGAATGTGCTGCGCCGAGAGTCGCCCGACATCGTTCTCGTGCAGGGCGACACCACGACGACCTTCGCCGCCGCGCTTGCGGCCTTTTATCTGCACATCCCGGTCGGACATGTGGAGGCGGGACTTCGCACATACAACATGGAAAGCCCCTTCCCCGAGGAATTCAACCGGCAGGCCGTCTCGCTCGTGAGCCGTTTTCATTTTGCGCCGACCGAGCGCGCGAAGGAAAATCTTCTTCGTGAGGGCAAAGCGCCCGACACGATTTTCGTCACCGGCAATACGGCGATCGATGCGCTCAAAACGACGGTGCGGAGCGAGTACACGCACCCGGAGCTTACATGGGCGGAGGGCAGCCGTCTCATTCTCATCACGGCGCACCGCCGCGAAAATCTCGGTGAACCGATGGAGCACATGTTCCGCGCCATCCGCCGCGTGATGGACGAGCACCCCGACACGAAAGCCATCTATCCCATCCATATGAATCCCCGTGTGCGGGAGATCGCCGGCCGCTTTCTCGGCGGCGATGACCGCATTCACATCATCGAGCCGCTCGATGTGCTCGATTTCCACAACTTTCTGGCGCGGTGCCGTCTCGTGCTCACCGATTCCGGCGGCATTCAGGAGGAGGCGCCGAGTCTCGGCAAGCCCGTGCTCGTCATGCGCGACACGACCGAGCGCCCCGAGGGCATCGAGGCCGGGACGCTTCGCCTCGTCGGCACGGGGGAGGAGACCATTTACCGCGAATTTACGCGCCTTCTGACCGACAGCGCGGCCTATGACGCCATGGCGCACGCCGCGAACCCCTACGGCGACGGCCACGCCTGCGAGCGCATCGCGGACATTCTCTCCGCGAATCTTTGAAAATTCTGAGGTGACGATGCCATGAGCGAACAGGAACTTGTCAGCGTGATCATCCCCGCATGGCGGGCCGAAAAGACGCTCGGAGATACGCTCCGCTCGGTGCTCGGCCAGACATGGAAAAATTTCGAGGTGCTCGTCGTGGACGACTGCTCGCCCGACGGCACGCTCGCCCTTGCCCGCAGCTTCGCCGAGAAGGACAGCCGCGTGCGCGTCCTCGCGCAGGAGCAAAACGGCGGCGTGTCGAAGAGCCGCAACCGCGGCGTACGGGAAGCGCGCGGCGAGTGGATCGCGTTTCTCGACAGCGATGACATGTGGATGCCCGACAAGCTCGAAAAGCAGATGGCTCTCGCAGCGCGTCACCCGGAGGCGGGGCTGTTTTTCACGGGCTCGGCGTTTATCAGCGAGGACGGCAAGCGGTACACCTACACGCTTCCCGTGCCGGAGCGCGTGAATTACCGGCAGCTCCTCTCGCAGAATGTCATTTCCTGCTCCTCGGTGCTCGCAAAGCGCGCTCTTATGGAACAATTTCCGATGGGCAATGACGCCGTGCACGAGGACTTCGCCGTGTGGCTCAAGGTGCTGCACGAGGAGCCGTGGGCGTACGCCGTCAATGAGCCGCTGCTCGTCTACCGCGTGTCGCGCTCCTCAAAGTCCGGCAACAAGCTCAAGGCGGCGAAAATGACGTTTGACACCTACCGCTTTGCCCGCGTGCCGCTGCCGCTCGCACTGTGGAGCGGTGCCCGGTACACCGTGCGCGGCATCCGCAAGTTCCGCGCCATCGGCGCTTCTCTCACCGACGAGGACTTTGTCCTCCCCGAGAGCAACAACGATTGATTTTGCGAGGTTTTCATGAAACGAGTCTGTCATCTCACGAGCGTGCATTCCAGCGACGACACGCGCGTGTTCCATAAAGAATGCGTCTCCCTCGCTGCGGCGGGGTACGATGTGACGCTCGTCGCCCCCGGCGAGAGCCGCGAGGAGAGCGGCGTGCACATCGTCGGCATCGGCGAGAAGCCGGTCGGGACACTCAACCGCATTTTCTCCCCTTTCCCGCGCCATGCGTACGAGACCGCCGGGGCGCTCGACTGCGACCTTTACCACCTGCATGACCCGGAGCTGCTGCCGTTCGCGCTCAAGCTCAAGCGGCTCGGCAAGAAGGTCATATTCGACAGCCACGAATTCTATGCGCTCCTCATTCAGGAGAAAAAATACATTCCGAAGCCCTTCAAGGGCGCGGCGTCCGCGCTGTTCTCTGCGTACGAAAACCGCGTTTACGGCAAGATCGACGCCGTGATCATTCCCTGCACGACCTACGGAAAAAATCCGTTTGAAAAGTGTGCCAAACGCACGGTGTTCATCGACAATCTCCCGGACGCCGCTCGCTTTCCGACGCCGAAGCCGCTCTATCCCGATGCGGAGGGCGCCGTAGGCTATGTCGGCGGCATCACGGAGGAGCGCGGCATCACGCGGCTCATTGAGGCGTGCTCTCTCGCCAATGTGCGGCTGCGGCTTGCGGGCCCCGTGTGGCCGGCCTATCTCGAGGAGCTCAAGGCAAAGAGCGAGTTTTCCTGCGTGGATTACGCCGGCCCGATCCCCTACGACGAGGTGCCGGAATTCTGCCGCCACTTCTGCATCGGCGCTTCCACGCTTTTGAACATTCACCAGTACATCAGCATTGATAATCTGCCGACCAAAGTATACGAATACATGGG
>CAZKGZ010000203.1:0-2020 GCA_964552365.1 uncultured Oscillospiraceae bacterium
AAACAGACTCCTACGGCACAGCAGACCGGGGCGTACCTTCGGGTACGCCCTTTTTTCGTCTCCGTGAATTTCGCACAGCAAAGTGTGAAACAGCACGGGGATTTTCTCTCTTTTGGCGCTTGCGGACGGGGGAAAATGCGTGTATTCTGAAGAATATCATACAAATAAGGCAAAAACCGCACCGAAGGATCCGAGCTTCGGCGCGGCGAAAGGAAAAAACCATGGGAACCGGGAAAAACTGGAAGAGCGCCGTCAAGACGACGATCCCCGTGATGGCGGGGTATCTCGTGCTCGGCGCGGGATTCGGCATATCGCTCCAGACGCGCGGCTACGGGCTCGTGTGGGCGCTCGCCATGAGCATTTTCATTTACGCGGGCTCCATGGAGTATGTCGCCATCGACCTGCTCACGGGCGGCGCATCGCTCATCACGGCGGCGGTCACGACGCTGCTCGTCAATGCGCGCCACCTTTTCTACGGCATCTCCATGCTCGAGCGCTACCGCAGGGCGGGACGATATGCGCCGTACCTCATTTTCTCGCTGACGGACGAGACATACTCGCTCCTCGCAGCGCGGCAGGATCTGTCCGCTCCGGCGTGCTTTCGCATTTCGCTCCTTGACCAGTTTTACTGGGTGCTCGGCACGGCGCTCGGCTCGCTCGCCGGGTCGTACCTGCAGTTTGACACGACCGGCATCGACTTCTCGCTGACCGCGCTCTTCCTCACGGTGTTCACCGAGCAGTGGCTCGAGACGAAGGATCACTCGAGCGCGCTCATCGGGCTCGGCGTTTCCATCGTCTGCCGCCTCGCGTTCGGCGCGGACAGCTTCCTGCTCCCGACGATGGGCGGCATGCTCTGCTGCCTGCTCGTGCTCGACGCGCACCGCACAAAGAAAGGAGGCGAGAGCGCATGAATCTCACCCATTCGGCTCTCCTCATTGCGGTGATCGCGCTCGTCACGGCGCTCATCCGCTTCGCCCCGTTCCTCATATTCCGCGGCGGACGCGAGACCCCGGCCGTCATACTGCGGCTCGGAGACCTCCTGCCGTGCGCGGTGATGGCGATGCTCGTGGTGTACTGCCTGCGCAATATGGACTTCACCGGCTCGACCCACGCCCTCCCGGAGATCATCGCCTCCGTCGTCGTAGTGGCCCTCCACGCCTGGCGCAGAAACACCCTCCTGAGCATCATCGCCGGCACCGTGACCTACATGCTCCTCGTGCAGATCGTATTTGCCTGAAAATTATGAGCGGCCGCCGTTAGGGCGACCGCTCATTTTCAATACGATCAAATGCAAAAAGCCGCATAGAGCGGGACGATTTTTTTGCTGTCCTCAAAGGCAAAGTTTTTCGCGGAGAGCTTGACGGCGTAGGCGGGCTTGTAGGTGTCCATATAGACCCGCAGACTTTTCGCTCTCGTGTTGTCGGCGGATTTGACTTCGATCGGGATCAGCTGCCCGCCGCGCTGAATGACAAAATCAACCTCTGCCCCGCGCTCGGACTCCCAATAGTATGTCGGATAGCCGTTGGCGACAAGCTGCACATTCACATAGTTTTCCGCCATGCCGCCTTTGAAGTCGTTGAGCTCCTCACTCATGCAGAGAATATCCTCGGCAGTGAGATTTTTCTTCGCGCAAAGAAGTCCCGGATCCGATACATAGATCTTGAACGCATCAATATCGCGATAGTTTTCCAACGGCTTTTTGATCTGCTCCGCGCGATATACCCGCGACACGATGCCGGACAGGCAGAGCCACTCGATGGCGTTTTCAAACTCGGAAGCCCGGCCGCCCTTTTTTATGAGCTTATACTGAAAACGCGTGTTTTTCTTGGAGAGCTGCACCGTGATGTTGTCATAGGCGAGGCGGGTCTTCTTGATCTCGTTGAGCGTGTTGTACTTGCTCATATCGTTGAGGTAGCTTGCGAGGATCGTGTCCTGCGTGTGGCGGACAAGAATATAGTCCTTCGTCTGAGCAAATTGCATCACGCACTCCGGCATCCCGCCGATGACCAGATACCGGCGG
>CAZKGZ010000203.1:2030-2913 GCA_964552365.1 uncultured Oscillospiraceae bacterium
ACAGCTGCATGGCGGCGTCGTGGAGCGCGGACGGCATCGGCGTGTCGGTTTCAAAGCATGTTCGGATCCGCTCCGCGAGGTCGGCCTCGCCCATGGCGAGCAGAAACTCCTCCATGTCCATCGGATAGAGCGTTTTCATATCCACCTTGCCCACGGGGAACGAAAACTTCGCCCGATTGACAGCCACGCCGAGAAGGCTTCCCGCAACGATAATGTGATACTCCGGCGCGTCCTCGCAGAAATACTTGAGCGATGTCAGCGCTCTTTCGCACAGCTGCACCTCGTCGAATACGATCAGCGTTTTTCCCTTTACGATCGTCTGTCCGGAGATGTGGGACAGGATCGGAAGCAGGTGATCCGGCGCAATGCTCTCGGCAAAGGTGTCATTCAGCTTCGGGTCGGTCTCAAAGTTAAAATACGCGACATTCTCATAGTGCGTGCGTCCGAATTCCAGAATGGAGTAGGTCTTTCCGACCTGCCGCGCTCCTTGCAAAATCAACGGTTTGCGGTATTCGCTCTCTTTCCATGACTCGAGAAAACGCAGAATTTTTCTGTACAATATCCGCACCTCCTTCCCGATGCAAACCCAGTATAACAGACATTCACGTAAAAATCAACGAAAAACTCCGAAATATTCGTGTAAATAAACACGAACTTTTTCCGGGAATTTACACTAAACGACACGAACATAAAAAACCGGCAGCACCGTGCTTTTGCGTACGATGCTGCCGGACTGCTTTATTACATAAAGATAATTTCAGAGCGGCCGCTGTGGGAGGGCGGCCGCTCTCGCGTTGAAGGGGGATTCGAGGCAGCACCGGACAATTCGGCAAGGATGATTTGCGAGAGATTTTTTGCCGAATCAAGGAAGAGAGCCGCAGCC
>CAZKGZ010000204.1:0-2890 GCA_964552365.1 uncultured Oscillospiraceae bacterium
TTTCCCATCGTTTTCCCAAAGAGGAGAGAACTATGTACAACACGATCTCCTCCGTGGATGTCGGCTCGCCGCTGGACGGACGGGTGCTTCCCGGAGATCAGCTGCATTTTATCAACGGGCACGAGATCCGCGATGTGCTCGATTATAAATACTGGGCGTACGACAAAAAGCTCACGATGGAGTTCCGCGATGCCGGGACCGTTCACATCCGCAAAAAAGAGGGCGAAGACCCCGGATTGAACTTTGAGACGTACCTGATGGACCGCCCGACCGGCTGCTCGAACCGCTGCATTTTCTGCTTCATCGACCAGCTGCCGAAGGGCCTGCGCAAAACGCTCTACTTCAAGGACGATGACGCGCGCCTCTCGTTCCTCACGGGAAACTACATCACCTGCACGAACCTCTCCGAGCGCGAGCTGCAGCGCATATGCGATCTGAAAGTCAGCCCGCTGAATATCTCCGTCCACGCCACCGACCCCGACCTGCGCGCCGAGCTCATCGGCAACCCGCGCGGCCGGGAGATCATGAATATCCTCAAGCGCTTCGCCGCCGCCGGCATTTCCATGGAATGCCAGATCGTGTCCGTCCCCGGACGCAACGACGGCCCGGCGCTGCAGCGCTCCATGGAGGATCTCGCCGCACTCTATCCGCATGTGGGCAGCGTGTCCATCGTGCCGGTCGGGCTCACCAAGCACCGCGAGCACCTCACGCCGCTGCAGCCCTACACCCGCGAGCAGGCGCGCGATACGATCGCCATGGTCGAGAAATTCGCCGGCGAGTGCTTCGAAAAGCTCGGCAGCCACATTTTCTACTGCAGCGACGAATTCTATCTGCGGGCCGAACAGCCCCTCCCGAGCGACGAATATTACGAGGACTACACGCAGCTCGAAAACGGCGTCGGCCTCCTGCGTCTCCTCGAAACGGAATTTTCCCTCGCGCTCTCCGTGGAGGACGGGGAGGACAAAAAGGAAACGCCGCCCTTCACCATAGCCACCGGCAAGGCCGCGGAGCCGTTCATCCGCAGCTTAGTGGAAAAAGCCGGTGCGAACGGCACGGTGTACGGCATCCCGAACGACTTCTTCGGCCACACCATCGAGGTGTCCGGCCTTATCACCGGGCAGGATCTGGTGCACCACCTGCAGGATAAGCCCCTCGGCGCGCGCGTGTACATCCCGAAAACCATGCTGCGCACCGGCGAGACGATGTTCCTCGACGATCTCACGATCGCCGATGTGGAAGCCTCCCTCGGCGTCCCCGTCATCCCCGTAGAAAACGACGGCGCCGAACTCCTCGCCGCCATGCGCTTCCAGGACATATAAAATATACCCCCCGAAAGGAGGAATTTTCCTTATGGCAAAACGACCTCTTGTCGCTATCGTGGGACGCCCGAATGTGGGCAAGTCCCTGCTTTTCAACCGTCTGTGCGGGAAACGGCTCTCCATTGTGGAGGACACGCCCGGCGTGACGCGCGACCGCCTGTACGCCGAGTGCGAGTGGGCGGGACGCACCTTTGATATCGTGGACACCGGCGGCATCGAGCCGACCGCGGACAGCGAGATCCTGCTCTTCATGCGTGAGCAGGCGGAGATCGCCATCCGCGCTGCCGACGTCATCGTCTTCCTCACCGAGATCGGCACCGGCGTCACCGCCGCCGACCAGGAAGTCGCGTCCATGCTGCAGAAGTCGCACAAGCCCGTCGTGCTGTGCGTGAACAAAATGGACTCCGTCGGCCAGGTCGACCCGGGCATCTATGAGTTCTACTCGCTCGGCCTCGGCGACCCGATCGCCCTCTCGGCCATCCACGGCCACGGCACGGACGAGCTCCTCGACGCGTGCATCGCGCACTTCCCGCCCGAGTCGGAGGAAACCGAGGAGGAAGATGTCATCCGCGTGGCCGTCATCGGCAAGCCGAATGTCGGCAAATCCTCGCTCGTGAACCTCGTGCTCGGCGAAAACCGCGTCATCGTCGCGGACATGGCGGGCACCACCCGCGATGCCGTGGACACGCGCCTCGAGAACAAGTACGGCAAGTATGTCTTCATCGACACCGCCGGCATCCGCCGCAAATCCAAGGTGGACGACCGCATCGAGAAGTTCTCCGTCATGCGCGCGCAGCTCGCCATCGAGCGCGCAGATGTGTGCCTTATCATGCTCGACGGCCGCGACGGCGTCACGGAGCAGGACACGAAGATCGCCGGCCTCGCCCACGAAGCGGGCAAAGCGAGCATCATCGTCGTGAACAAGTGGGACCTCGTCGAGAAGGACACCCACACGATGGACAAAATGCGCAAGGACATCTACCGCGACCTCGGCTTCATGACCTACGCGCCCATCCTCTTCATCTCCGCCCTCACCGGCCAGCGCACCGAGCGCATTTTCGAGCTCGTGAACTTCGTGAACGACCAGAGCTCCATGCGCATCACGACCGGCCTTCTCAACGACGTGCTCTCCGACGCGCAGGCGCGCGTGCAGCCGCCCACGGACAAGGGCCGCCGCCTGAAGATCTACTACATGACGCAGACCGGCACCCGCCCGCCGCACTTCGTCATCTTCTGCAACAGCCGCGAGCTCTTCCACTTCTCGTATCAGCGCTACATCGAGAACCAGATCCGCTCCACCTTCGGCCTCGAAGGCACCCCCATCACCATCACCATCCGCCAGAAAGGCGACAAGGAAGACGGCTGAAGAAATTTTTTCAAAAATTTGCCTCTGCGCGTCAAAGTTTCTCTTGACTTTGGCGCGCAGTTTTGCTATAGTAGACAAGCTGAATTGAACAATTTTTCGTTCGATCGACCATGGAGAAGTCGCGTAGCTTGGTCGAGCGCGCACGATTGGAAATCGTGTATACCCCAAAAGGGTATCGAGGGTTCGAATCCCTCCTTCTCCGCCA
>CAZKGZ010000205.1:0-2849 GCA_964552365.1 uncultured Oscillospiraceae bacterium
GAATTATCTGGTTTCTTGTTTGATGCCGTGGATGGCGGTGATGACCCAGTCTTGGGCGGACTGCTGAATTACCGTGCCGCAGTAGGGGCAGCGGGCGCTGGCGTTCACGTCGAGAGGAGCGCCGCAGCCGGGGCAGGTGATGTGCTTCGTCGCATCGCCGCCGCTCTCGGCGGTCTTCGTGCCGGTCGGGCGCATGAGATCCCATTCGTAGGTCATGTACTTCTCCTGATCGCGGCTGCCGCGGATGACCTGCTGCGTGCTGTCCTTCACGGTGTAGTCCGTGATGCGGCAGCGCAGGCGCAGGAGGATGTGATCCTCGCCGCCGGTCTGATGGAAGCCGCGCGGCGTCACATCGAGCACGGCAATGCGCTCAACATAGTTCGTCTCGCCGCGCTGAATGAGACCCTGCAGCGAGCGCTCCATCTGCGTGAAGAACGCATCGCTGAAGTACGGACGCAGCGACTCGATGTTCTTGTCCGTCCAGCCGTTCTGCATCTGCACATAGAGATTGGCGGCCTTTTCGCACAGCGCCGCGGAGCTGAAGTTCGGATCGATCTTCGTGTACTCACCGATGGGCGTGAGCACGGCGCGGTTGGCACGCGACTCCGCACGCTCGGCGCGCATGGCGTTCGGGTTATTCATGGGACGCTGCCGCTGCTTCGCGGCCGCAGACTTTCTCGCAAAGGAAAGCAGCATAATGATCACCAATACCAGAATGATGACGGTCCAGAGGCTTCCGCCGCCTCCGCCGTGATAGCCGCCTCCGCCGCCGCCGATGTAGTAGTAGCCGCCGGAGGAACCGCCGTAGTCGTAGTCATCGTTGTCGTCATAGCCGTAGTCGTAGCTTGAACCGTAATCGTAATCGTCGTAGTCGTAGCTGAAGTCGTAGTCCGAGCTGCCGGAATAGTCGCCGAAGTCGGCCAGCGCCGTGGTGCTGAGCAGGAACACAACGCACAGCAGCACCGCGATCCGGGACAATGCGCGTTTTTTCAAGCGGCATTCCCTCCTTAATACTGCAAAAATAAAGGGCGAACCGGTCACCCCGTTCACCCTTCATTATATAGTTTCCGCCGCCGTATGGCAAGAAGATTCTTCAAATCGGTCTTTTCCGCAGTCCCTTTGGATCGTTCAGTTCCGCAGGGAATGCAGCGGGGCGGGGATGCGGCCGCCGCGGGCAATGAACTCGGCGCTCGAAGCCGCGTGCACCGGCATGACCGGCGCTTCGCCGAAGAGCCCGCCGATCTCCACCGTGTCGCCCACGGTCTTGCCCGGAGCGGGGATGAGACGGACGGCGGTCGTCTTGTTGTTGATCATGCCGATGGCGGCCTCGTCCGCGAGAATGGCGGAGAGCGTCTCGGCACTCGTGTCGCCCGGCACGGCGATCATGTCGAGACCGACCGAGCACACGCATGTCATCGCTTCGAGCTTATCGATGGTGAGCGTGCCCTCGCGCGCGGCGGCGATCATGCCCTCGTCCTCCGAGACGGGGATGAACGCGCCGGAAAGCCCGCCCACATGGCTCGACGCCATCACGCCGCCCTTTTTGACGGCATCATTCAAAAGCGCGAGCGCGGCGGTCGTGCCGTGCGTGCCGCACACCTCGAGACCCATCGTCTCCAGAATACGCGCCACGCTGTCGCCCACGGCCGGCGTCGGGGCGAGGGAGAGGTCGACGATGCCGAACGGCACGCCGAGCCGGCGCGATGCTTCGCGCGCCACGAGCTGACCCATGCGCGTGACCTTGAAGGCCGTGCGCTTGATGGTCTCGGCAACGACATCGAACGGCGCGCCCTTGCACTCCTGCAGCGCCTGATAGACAACGCCCGGGCCGGAAACGCCGACATTCACGGCGCTCTCCGCTTCGCCCACGCCGTGGAACGCGCCCGCCATGAACGGGTTATCCTCGACGGCGTTGCAGAACACCACGAGCTTGGAGCAGGCGAGACCGTCCGTGTCGGCGGTGAGCGCGGCGCACTGCTTGATGATGCGGCCCATCTCGGCCACGGCGTCCATGTTGATGCCGGCGCGGGTGGAGCCCACATTCACGCTCGCGCACACGCGTTCGGTGGAGGCGAGCGCCTCGGGAATGGACGCGATGAGCGCGCGGTCGCCGTTCGTGAAGCCCTTCTGCACGAGCGCGGAGAAGCCGCCGATGTAGTTCACGCCCACCTCACGCGCGGCGCGGTCCATCGCCTCGGCGATAGGGACGAGGTTTTCCCCGCAGTTGCCCGCAATGAGCGCGACCGGCGTCACCGAGAGGCGCTTGTTGACGATCGGGATGCCGAACTCGCGCTCGATGCTCTCGCCCGTGGGGACGAGCTCCTTCGCTTCGCGGCAGATCTTGTCGTAGACCTTCTGCGCCGTGGCGGTCACATCGCCGCCGACGCAGTCCAGAAGACTCATTCCGAGCGTGATCGTGCGGACATCGAGATGCTCCTGCTCGATCATGCGGATGGTCTGGATGATTTCATCGGTATTGAGAAGACCCATGCTGCACCTCTCTCAGATGCGGTGCATGGCATCGAAGATGTCCTGCCGCTGGATGTGTACGGCGAGCCCGCGCGCCTCGCCCTTTTCCTTGAGGAACTGCGCGAGACGGTCGAACGGCAGCTCGCAGTCGGCGAGATCCACGAGCATGATCATCGTGAAATAGCCCTGCATGAGCGTCTGACTGATGTCGAGAATGTTGATGTTCTGCTCGGCGAGCGCGGCGGTGATGTAAGCGGTAATGCCCTTGGCATCGCGCGCAAAAACGGAAACGATGGCTTTCATGGCGGCTCCCTCTCTATCAGGGGCAACATCGCACAATGTCGTCTGCGGCGCTTTGCGGATCTTTTTCGCCGACTCTG
>CAZKGZ010000206.1:0-2834 GCA_964552365.1 uncultured Oscillospiraceae bacterium
GCGGTGATGCGCTTGAGGATCAGGTCGTCCGTGAGTTCCGTGATGTTCAGATCCTCGCCGCTCGCCGTGAGCGTGCCGCCCTGCGCGGAATCGGTGTCGATGCGGAAGGTTTCCGTCTCGGTCCCGACGATGCCGTTCTTGGCGTACAGCTCAATGCTCTCGGCTTTCACCTGCGCATCGCGTCCCAGACGGTCGCCCGCCGTGATGCTCTGCTGCGCGGTGATGCGCGCCGTGCCGCCGGCTTCGATGGGGCCGACCGTCAGGTCGCCCTCGCGGTTCGTGAGATTCAGATCGTCCTTCGCGGAGGCATTGACTTGCCCTTCCCCGCTCTGCGCGATCAGATCCAGCGTACCGATGTCATCGACGGAGATGTCGCCCCGGGCTTCGGCGGTGATCACGCCGTCCGCATCGGTCGTTATGCGCCGATCCGGTTCGCCGATCGTACCGTTTTTCGCCGTCAGGTAAACATCGCCGCTTGCCGTGAGGTTCGGCTGCGTCTGGGTATCCGTGCGTGTGTCGAGGATGCTGTCCGGTGCTGCGAGCGCAACGCTGCCGTCGGAGTGGATCTCACCGAGACCCATGTCGCCGCTCATTTCGGCGATGTTCACATCGCCGCCGGCGGTGACATCCAGCCGCTTCGCTTCGTCGCTTCGCTCGATCCAGAGCCACGCGAAGTCGTAGGTGAACTGCAGAGCCCACTTGTCTTTCTGCGTCAGGTCATCCGTGACGGAGCCGTCTGCGTCGAGAGCGTACACCGTGCGGTCCACGGGCTCGCGCAGCTTCGCCGTCAGCACCAGCTCGCGCTCGCGCTGTTCGAGCGTCACCTGCTGCGTGTCGCCCACGCCGCCTGCGGCGGTCAGAGTGACATTTTCCGCCGTGATGTTCACGAGGCCTTCCGTGCCTTCGATGGCGCCGTTTTCGCTCGTGAGCGTCACATTGTACTTATCGGAGCGGATCTCGCCTGCGGTGAGCGTGCCGTTGTGCTGGGTGATGGTGATGTCGCCTTCGTTGGTGACAAACGCCGCTCCGGTGGCTTCGCCCACATCAATGCTGATGGCGCGGCGGGTCTCATCGGGCCGTGTGCTCTCCCGGGAGGCGTAATCCAGATGCTTCTGCGCTTCGGCGGCCACCTCGGCGATCTCCTCTTCCGTGAGGTTTTCGCTGATGGTGTCCTTCAGCGTGTGCTGATCGACATAGTCGATGCCCGCTGCGAGCCAGCTCGTGATCTTCGCATCGTCCACCTGCGGCAGACCCTGCTCATCGAGCTGCGTCTCGTCCGTCAGCGGAAGGAGCATATCCGCGAGCTGCTTATAGGCTTCATCGTCGCCCTTTGCGCCCTGCTTGAGAAGATCTTTGACCGTCTTCTTCGGCAGGAGTTCGCTGAGCGTGTCCTCCGCAATGCTGCCCTCCGCGATGAGCTGCGTCAGCACATCCGCGTTCAGGAGCTGCATTACTTCGCTGCGGCCGATGCGCTGCACCAGCATATCCGCGATCTCTTCCGCGCTCTGCCGGAGCAGAGGCTCATAGATGGTTTCCGGATCGGCTGTGCCGGCCTTTTCGCCGCTCACTTCCTCGCCGCTCTGCGTCATGCCCGAGCCGGTCTCCACGGTGGGTCTTGCGCCGGTGTACAGCGCATCGCCGAGGAGCTCGACCGAGTCGATGAAGTAGTTGTCGGCGTGGGTAATGTAGAGCGTGTCGTCGGTATCGATGATCACGCGATGGTCCGCTTCGCCGATGTCGCCGAGGGCGGAGAGTGTCAGCTTCGCATTTTCCGCCGTGCGGAAACGGATGTAGCCGTCCGGTGCGGTGGTTCGGATGCTGCCCTCGCGGCTCGTGAGCGTTGTCGCGGTGCCGCGCGATTCGATGATGGGGAATTCGATGTCGTCCTTCACATCGGCGGTAAAGGTGCCGCCGTTGAGGGAGACATTCGCCGTTTTCAGGCCGCCGCTGCCGTTGAGGATGAACTTGCCGTTCGTCAGCGTCGTCACGCCGCCGAGCACGGTGTCGCCGCCGACCGTCAGGTCGAAGTCGGAGCCGGTGCCGTCGAGCGTGGAGTCGAGCTTCAGAGCGCCGCCGACATCAGCGGTAAGGGTCGAAGCTTCCGCAAGGACTTTGCCGACGATGTGCAGTGCGCCGTCCGCGCTTGTGGCCGTGAGGCTGCTGCCGTTCATCGTCAGAGTGTCCTGCAGTTCGATGCCGCGTTTCGCGCTGAGTGTCGCTTTGCTGCCGGTAAGGCCGATCGCTGCGGCCGCCGTCAGCGTGCCGTCCTTGCTCGTGGCCGTCAGGCTGCTGCCGCTTACGGTAAGGGTGCCGGCGAATGCGATGTCTTTCTCCGCGGTCAGGTTGGCCGTGGCACCTTTGGTCAGGTCGGCTGTGCCGGTTACCGAGATGCCGCCGTTCGAGCTGTCGGCCGTGAGATTGCCGCCGGTCAGCTTCAGAGTATCGAGCCGGATGTCGGTCTCGGCCTGCATGATGGCGGTCTCCGTGATGTCGCTCGCGCCCGTGACGGTGATGCCGCCGTGTTCGGAGGTCAGACGCAGGGTCTCCTTGTCTGTCTTGTCGCTGTCGCGCATGGTCACGGTGCCGAGTTCCATGTCATCCCCGGAGGTCAGGGTCGTGCTGCAGTCATCCAGATCGACCGTGGTGATGCGGAGCGTTTCGCCGGCCCGGATGTTTGCATCGGTGTTGCCGGTGCCGCCCTTGGGGATGTACGCCTTGAGGCTGTTGCCCTGCACGCTGCCGAGTGCCTCCATCTTCAGCACGGCGCCGTTCGTAAGATCGATGGCATCGAAGGTGATGTTCCCGCTCGCCGTATAGTCGAGCTTTCCGCCGTC
>CAZKGZ010000207.1:0-2820 GCA_964552365.1 uncultured Oscillospiraceae bacterium
GGTTCGCTCCAGAGCTCGAGGCGGGCTTTGTGCATGGCGGCGGCGTGCTTTACGATGGAGAGGCCGAGGCCGGTGCCGCCGAGCTGACGGGAGTGGCTCTTGTCCACGCGGTAGAAGCGCTCGAATACGCGGCTCTGGTGCTCATAGGGGATGCCGATGCCGGTATCTTCCACGCACAGCACCGCTTCGTTCCCGACGGTCTCGACCGTTACGGTCACGCTCCCGCCGGGGCGGTTGTACTTCACGGCGTTGTCGCAGAGGTTGTAGACGAGCTCCTGCAGCGCCGCGCGCACGCCGGGGATCACGGTGCTTCCGCCGCGCAGCGTCATCGTGAGCGAGTTCTGCGCCGCGGCCGAGCGGAGCGTATCGAACGAGTTCTCCGCGAGGACATAGAGGTCGACCGGTGCTTTTTCCGGTGCGTCCGTGTTCTCTTCGAGGCGCGAGAGCTGGATGATGTCATCCACGAGTGCCATAAGCCGCTGCGCTTCCTTATAGATATCCGAGGAAAATTCCGGCACGCGCTCCGGCGGCACCATGCCGTTTTTCAGAAGCTCCGCGAAGCCGGAGATGGAGGTGAGCGGCGTTTTGAGCTCGTGCGACACATTCGCGGAAAACTCGCGCCGCAGTGCCTCGCGCTGTTCCCGCTCGGTGGTGTCGAGCGCGATGACCACCGCGCCGGTGATCTGGCTGTCGGAAAAAACGGGCGTGGCGATCACATAGTAATACCGCTCGTGCATCTGCACCGTGAGCTCCGAGCGGCGTCCGGCCAGGGCGCGCTCGGCGGCGCGGAGGATGTCCTCGGGGCAGTCGCTGCGGTTTAAGTTGTCCGCCTCGCCCTCGGGGGGCGGCGGGAGCAGATAGCTCGCCGACACGTTGCGCGAGAGGACATTCAGGCGCTTATCGAGCAGGAGAAAGCTCTCCCCCATGTTCTCCGTGATGACGGCAAAGTCGCGCTGCGTCTGTCCGAGCTCCTCCGCCTGACGGAGAATGATGCGGTCCTGACGGCGGATGCGGGCGAGCATCGGCACAAGCTCCTCGTAGGGAGCCTCCGTGCCGGGGTTTTCGGGGTCGATCGTGCGGAGCGGATCGGTGATGCTGCGCGTGAGGAGCCAGGCGCAGGGGCCGGCAAGACACAGTGAGATCGGCAGCATCCACAATATGCGCGGCATCGCCCACTCATAAAACGGCACGCCCTCCGGCGGGTCGCGCAGGATGAGCACTGTAAGGAATGTGCCGAGCAGAATGCCGCCGAACAGTAAGAGGAACGAGCGCAGAAAAAGTTTGGCTTTCATGTTTCCGCTCCCTGTCCCGATGTATTTTCCGGTGCGAACCGGTAGCCGACGCCGCGTACGGTCTCGATGAACCGTCCGGCGTCGCCGAGCTTTGCGCGGAGCGTGCGCACATGCACATCCACGGTGCGGTTCTCGCCGTCAAAGCCGCTGCCCCACACGCTGTCCATGATCGCATCGCGCGTGAATGCCGTTCCGGGGCTGCGCATCAAGAGACACAGGAGCGAAAACTCCTTGTTCGTGAGCATCACATCGCGGCCCGCCTCGCGGACAATGTGCTTGTCCGGGCAGACATACAGTTCGCCGAACCGGTAATCCCCCGGCACGGCCGTGCCCGTCCGGCGGAGCACCGCCCGCACGCGCGCGAGCAGCTCCATCATGCCGAAGGGCTTGGAAATATAGTCGTCCGCGCCGGCGTCGAGGCCGATCACGCGGTCATACTCGGCGTTTTTCGCCGTCATCATCATCACGGGAACATCGCGCCAGTGCACCGATGCGCGCAGCTTGCGCAGCACCGAAAGGCCGTCCTCCTCCGGCAGCATAATGTCGAGGAGAATGAGCTCCGGCACTTCTTTCTGCATTGCCGCCCAGAATTCCGACGGCACGGCAAACCCCGCCGCCGCATATCCCGCATGTTCGAGCGTATAGGTAACCAGCTTCCGGATGCTCTCATCATCCTCCAAAAGAAAAATCACCCTCCGCGCCCCCTTTGCATCATAATTCAACGCATATACAATACCACGACTCGGGGAAATTGTAAAACAGATTTCGAAATAGGTTGAATTTGTCCTATTATAATGCTATAATTTCATGAAAGAAGGAGGGTATGACTCATGATGATCAACACCGACAGCCTTGTGTCCATCACCGAGGCCAATCAGAATTTCTCGCGTGTGGCGCGTATGGCAGATGAAAACGGTTCCGTTGTGATATTGAAAAACAACACGCCGCGCTATCTTCTCATCGAATTCAGCGCCGCCGAAGCGCAGCAGCTCGCCGCCGACGAGGATGTTCTCGCCATATCCAAACGCCTGATCGCCCAAAACCGCCCCGCCTATGAGGAGCTTGCCAAATGATCGTTCTTTCCGCAGAGCAGATCCGCTTGCTGCATAGCCAACTCATACAAGAGACCGGCGGCATCGACGGTGTGCGGGATATCGGGCTGCTCGAGTCCGCCGTAAACGCGCCGCTGCAGAGCTTCGATGGTATAGACATGTATCCGTCTGTTCAGCAAAAAGCCGCACGGCTCGGCTTCGGGCTTATCAAAAATCATGCGTTTATCGACGGCAACAAAAGGATCGGCGCACACGCCATGCTGGTTTTTCTCGCGCTCAATCGCATCAGTCTCAACTATACACAAGAGGAGCTTATCCAAATCATTCTCCAAGTTGCCGCCGGCGAAGCGGACTTTCAAGCCTTGCTTGCATGGGTGATCGAACACCAGTCATAGAAAAATCTCCCGCTCAGTCGTTGGGCGGGAGATTTTGCTCTATAGAGGAGGCCTCGCAGAGTTTGCGCCCGCGGGCGCAAA
>CAZKGZ010000208.1:0-2817 GCA_964552365.1 uncultured Oscillospiraceae bacterium
CCTCCGAAACTTGCCTTTTCTTTTGTTTTGTAGTATCATATAATATCTCATCTTATCGGCACAGCCCGGAAAGGAAGGTTCGCCTTGTCCGAAGCGAAGAAACAGAATTATCTCCACGGCGCTGCCATAATGGCGGGGACGACCGTCATTGTGAAGATCGCGGCGTTTTGCTATAAACTTCCCCTCGGCAGCATGAAGCTGCTCGGCGATGAGGGATTTGCTCACTTCATGGTGGCGTACAACATCTACAGCTTTTTCCTCACGCTCGCCACGGCCGGCTTCCCGGTCGCGCTCTCGCGCATGATCTCCGCGGCGGACACGCTCGACCGTCCGGCGCAGGTGCAGCGCATTTTCCGCACCGCCGCCGCCACACTTGCGGCCATCGGCGGGTTCTTTACGCTGCTGATGCTCCTCTTCAGCCGTCCGCTGGCCTCGCTCATGAGCGACGCCGAGGCCGCGCCGAGCATTCTCGCGCTCGCGCCTGCCGTCGTCATCGTGTGCCTCACCTCGGCCTACCGCGGCTACTGTCAGGGACGCGGGAACATGATCCCCACGGCGTTCGGGCAGGTCGTGGAGGAAGTCGGCAAGCTCATCGTCGGCCTCTCGCTCGCCTTCATCCTCGTGCAGGCGGGGCAGCCGCTGAGCATCGCGAGTGCCGGCGCCATTTTCGGCGTGACGGCCGGTGCGCTCGGCGCGCTCCTCTTCATGATGCTCTACAAGCGGCGCAACTACCCCGTGGATCTCTCCGGCTCGGACGATGTGCCCGACAGCCGCGAGTCCATCATCAAGGAGTTCCTGCGCATCGGCATCCCGATCGCCATCGGCGCTTCGGTGCTCTCGCTCATCAACCTCATCGACAACGGCCTGTGCCTCAACCGCCTCAAGTCGGCGGCGGGCTTCGCCGAAAAAGCCGCCAACGAGCTCTACGGCGTGTACGGCAAGGCGCAGACCTTCTACAACCTGCCCTCGTATTTCATCACGCCGCTCACGCTGAGCATCGTGCCCGCCATCGTCGGCCACCTCACGGTCGGACGGCGCAAAGAGGCGGCAGATCTCGCGGAATCGTCGCTGCGCATCGCGGCGGTCGTCACGATGCCGATGGCGGTGGGCCTCTTCGTGCTCGCCGACCCCGTGTTCCGCGTCATCTACTGGGGCAGCAATGAGGCCGGCCCCGGCCTTCTCAAGCTCCTCGCCATCGCCTCGTTCTTCGTGTGCATGTCCATGATGTGCAATGCCATCCTGCAGGCGAGCGGGAAGGAAAAGCTCCCGATCGTCAGCACGGCCGTCGGCGGCGTGGTGAAGATCGGCATCAACTGGGTGCTCGTCGGCACGGCGGCCATCAACATTCAGGGCGCTCCGGTCGGCAGCATCTGCTGTTTCGGGATCATCTGCGTGCTCGACTATGTGTTCCTGTGCCGCGCTCTCGGGAGCCGCCCGAATCTTGCCCGCGTGCTCGGCGCGCCGCTCGTATCGAGCCTTGTAATGGGCGTGGCCGCGTGGGGCGTGTATGCTCTCGCACGGCTGCCGCTCGGCGGCCTTTCCGAGCGTCTCGGAATGGCGGCGGCGATGATCGTCGCGATCGTCGCGGCGGTGCTCGTGTATGCGGTGATGATCGGCGTCACCCGCGCCGTCACGATGGAGGACATGGAGCTCATCCCGCACGGCGAAAAGCTCGGCCGGCTGCTGCGGCTGCACACGCTCGGCGAAGCGCCGAAGGGCGGGAAACGCCGCGGCGGAGCGCATCTCCGGGAAAATATGCGGAAATAAATCGGCATTTTGACAAAAAAGTTCGCAGAATCAATGATTTATTAAATTTCCTCTTGCACTGTACGCAAAAGTGTGGTAAATTTCTCGGGCACGGCTTAAAAAGGCACACATTTCCGCCGAAAAAAGCCCTGCCGTCAAGACCGAAAACCGCTCACCGAGTTCGGTCGAAATATTATATATGAGGCGCAGCCGCACAGCGGCGAGGCCGTAAACAACTGAGGAGGATACCCATGAACAAATCGCAGCTTATCAACGTCGTCGCCGAGAAGACCGGCCTTTCCAAGAAGGACACCGAGCAGGTGCTCAACACCGCTCTGGATACCATTTCCGAGCAGCTCATCGCCGGTGAAAAGGTCCAGCTCGTCGGCTTCGGCGCTTTTGATGTAAAAGAGCGCGCCGCTCACATCGGCCGCAACCCCAAGACCAAGGAAGAGGTCGAAGTCCCCGCTTCCCGCGTCCCCCAGTTCAAGGCCGGCAAAGCCCTCAAGGTCGCCGTCGACAACAAGTAAGCATATATTGAACTTATCCGGGCTGCTCGGTTTTATGAGCAGCCCGTAATTTTTCCGGGAAAGAGGGACGGATATGGCGGCAGAAAAGAAAAAACAGCCGATCGCGGGATATATCGCCGCATCGCTCGCGGTCATTGCGGCCGATCAGGGGCTGAAGGCGTGGATCGTGCGGAACATACCGCTCAACGCATCGGCCTCGGAGGAGATCGCGCTCCTTCCGGGTCTCGTGCACCTGACGCACATCCGCAACAGCGGCGTCGCCTTCGGCATGCTCGCGGGCGGACGCTGGGTGTTCCTCGCCCTGCTCGCGGCGTTCTGCGCACTGGTCGTGTGGGCGCTCGCGAAGGGCAAGCTCACCGCGCCGTGGGAGCGCTGGCTCGCGGTGCTTGCCATGGCGGGTGCCATCGGCAACGGCATCGACCGGGCGCTGTACGGCTATGTGGTCGATATGTTCGAGCTTGAGTTCATGCAGTTCGCGGTATTCAACATCGCCGACATCGTCATCAATGTCTGCTGCATCCTCTTCGTGCTCCTGATGCTC
>CAZKGZ010000209.1:0-2798 GCA_964552365.1 uncultured Oscillospiraceae bacterium
GATTTCTATTAGCTATTAGCATAAGCGCAGAGTCGGCGAAAAAGATCCGCAAAGCACCGCAGACGATATTGTGCGGTGTTGCCTTATAAAAAAAGAACCCGGAGCCCTGCCGTTTCCGACAAGACTCCGGGTGAAGGGTGTGTGAAGTTGTATGCTTATGCGGCTTCGCGCTCGGGGGCGGTCATGGTCTGCTCGTAGTCTTCGTAGGGAACGGGCTCGGTCATGATGCCGGGGACTTCGCCGGTGACGGCATCGACATAGCAGTCATAGCGGACCCAATCGGTATCGAACGTGACTTCATAGTAACCGTCAACAAGCGTAACGGTCTCATTGGTGATCTCGGAAAGCTCGGCGCCCGCGGCCTGCGCGGCGGCGGCAAGAGCAACGGCGGTGTTCAGTTCATAAACAGTGTTTTTCATAATTTTTGATCTCCTTCATACAATTTGCCATTCGGCTTTATTTGATCCCCGTCCGGGTGACGGAGGACTTTTCTTTTTTCATCATGGCTGCAGTATAAAGGACAAATCTAAGAAAAGAATTAAAAAAAATAAGATATTTTAAAAACGCAAAAAAAATTTATTCTTAAGAAATGTTAAAGAGCAGCACCGCAATTAAGCGATACTGCCCTTTTCATACTTACTTTTCTTCTTTTTTCTTTTCGTCATCTTTTACGGCGGGGAGAATGAGACGGAAATCGCTGCCCTGACCGGGCTCGCTGATGACCGTCGCGCGTGCTTTGTGCACGGTGGCGATCTCCCGCACGAGCGAGAGGCCGAGACCCGCGCCGCCTTCGGAGCGGGAGCTGTCGCGCTGCCAGAAGCGCTGCCAGATCTTTTCCTGCAGCTCTTTCGGGATGCCCTCGCCGTCGTCCTTTACGGAGAGTATGATCTTATCTTCCTCGCGGAAGAGCGACACGAGAATGTGACCGTTCTCGCGGCCGTATTTGTAGGCGTTCTGCAGATAGTTGAAAACGGCGCGCGAGAGAAGGTCGGGATTGAAATCCGCCGGGATGTCCGGCTCAATGTTCGTCTCCAGCGTGCACCCGCGCTCGTCCGAGGGCGTGAACTCATCGCAGCAGGCGTCCACAAAGGTCGAAAGGTCCGCCCTTCGCAGCGGGTAGCGCTCCGTACCCTGCTGGATGCGCGTGAGCGAGAGGAGCTGCGAGATAAGCTCACTCATCTTGTTGCCCTGCTGCTCGATGACATCGATGGACGCGAGAAAATCCTCGCGGGTCTGTGCTTTGCGCTTCGCGCGCTCGCACTCGGCGAGAATGACCGCCACCGGTGTGCGCAGCTCGTGCGAGGCGTCGGCGGTAAACTGCTTTTTCGACTGGAACGAGCTCTCGAGCCGCGCAAACATGCCGTCAAAGGTGTGCGCGAGCCGCCGCATTTCGCGCGGGCCGCGGCGCAGGTTGAGACGCGCGGAGAGATCGTCGCCGTCCGAGATCTTGCCCGCCGCCTCGGTGATGCGCTCGAGCGGCCGAAACGAATCGCGCGCAATGAGCCAGCCGCCGCCGACCGACGCAAGCAGCAGCACCGGCAGGAGCGACCAGGTGAGCGGCAGTATCACACGGCCCGGCCCCGAGGATTCCTCGGAGGAGATGACGCCGCGCACCCACACACCGACATCCATAATGTCCACATACTCATCGTACACGAGCCAGTCCGCGCCGGTGCTGTCCTCAAAGGCACGGACATTGCCCGCCTCGAGCGGCAGATCGAGATCGTCCGCAAACGGCATGGCACCGCGCATGCGGTCGCCTTCCGAGTCATAGTAGGTGATGTACACGCTGCGGCGGTAGGTATCCATATCTTCCCACTCAAAGTCGCCGTGATCGAATTCCACATTGTCGGCGCACTTTTCCGTGACCTTCACGAGCTGCCCGGAGGGATTCGATATGACCGAGCCGTTCATCACGAGCACAAAGGTAAGCGTCACGCCCGCGAGCAGGAGCATCATGAGCGTGAACCAGAGCACCATTCTCCACTTTGCCGACATTTATTCGTCCTCCCGCAGCACCCAGCCGGTGCCCCATACAGTGTGAATGAGCTTCTTCGATGCGCCCTTGTCGATCTTCTTGCGAAGGTAGCCGACGTACACATCCACAACGTTCGTGCCGCCCTCGTAGTCGTAGTTCCAGAGATTGTTCTCAATGCGCTCGCGCGAGAGCACGACGCCCTTGTTGCGGATCATGTACTCTAAAAGCGCAAACTCGCGGCTCGTGAGCTCAATGACGCGCCCGCCGCGCACGACGGTGTGCGCACTCACATCCACCGTGAGGTCGGCAATGGTATACACATTCGTGCGCGTGTCGGTGTACTTTCGCGCCATCACGCGGATGACCGCGAGCAGCTCCTGCATGTGGAAGGGCTTTACGAGATAGTAGTCCGCGCCGGTCTCGAGACCGATGACCTTGTCCTCCACGCTGTCGCGCGATGTGAGGAAGAGTGCGGGGGTCGTCTTTCCCTCGGCGCGCAGCCGCCGCACGAGCGTAAGCCCGTCGATGCGCGGCATCATGATGTCGAGCACGAGCACATCGTAGTCCGCACACGCGATGGCGTCCCACGCCTCCTGCCCGTCAAAGCACGCATCCACGCTGTATCCCTCGTCCGTGAGCGCCTCTTCCAGAATACGATTCAGATTCCGTTCGTCCTCCGCGATCAAAATTCTCAAAGCATATCACCTCATACTGCAGAATACCGCATATTTCTAAGAAATGTCTTAATAGAATAAGAAACCGCTTAAATTTTTCTGCACAATTTTTTGAAATTACTATGCAGATAACTCCGGATAATAGG
>CAZKGZ010000210.1:0-2768 GCA_964552365.1 uncultured Oscillospiraceae bacterium
CAGTCCGGAAAGAGCTCCGGCCTGTCCGGTGCTGTTGCCGGCGGTGCGGAGACATTCTTCTCCAAGGGAAAAGCGAAGACGCTCGATTCCACGCTTGCCAAGATGACGAAGTGGGTCGCGCTGGCATTCGTTATCCTCACGCTGGTGCTGAATCTGCTGCACTGATCCCAGACTTTTTAAGCCCCGGAAGCGCTGCTTCCGGGGTTATTTTTTTGAACCTTTTTGTTTCTTGCTCCGTCTTATCTGCGGTTATTCTTCTAAACGAGGTGTTACTCATGAAAATTCGAAAAGTTCTTGCTTTTACTCTGGCGCTCGCTCTGCTGACGGCGCTTGTCGGGTGCGGGGCGAAAGAGCCGGAGGCTTCGGAGGCGGAAGCGACAGCCTCCCCCACGCCTGCCGTTACGGCAACACCGGAGCCGACCGCCACGCCCATACCCACAGCCACACCGACACCGGAACCCTCATTCACGAATCCGCTTACCGGTGAGAAGAGCGATATTGACTACAGTCAGACGCGCCCGGTCGCTATCATGGTGGAAAACAACTCCTGGGACGGCTATGCCGACGGTTCGCACATTTCGCAGGGAGGTCTTTCGCAGGCCGCTATCGTCTACGAAATGCAGGTCGAATCCATCACCCGCAACATGTTCATCTTTATGGACATAAGCGATCTCGGCAATGTCTTCCCGATCCGCAGCGCACGCAGCTATTTTGTCAGTGCGGCCCTCGCGTATGATGCCATTTATGCGCACTGCGGCGAGAGCGGGCAAGGTTTGGAGTTTGCCTCCACCATGCTCGTGAACTATACCGACAACGATAATCTCGATGTGTACGAGGGCGGCTGCGGCTTCCGGCAGTATGACGCACCGTATTACGGCGAGGTGCACAGCATGACCACGAACGGCGAGCTGCTGCAAAACTGGTTTGAGCAGCTCGGCACCCGCACGACACACCACACGGACAGCTATGATTACGGTCTGCACTTTACCGAAGATGCCGCACCCAAGGGCGGCACGGTGGCCACGAATGTAAATGTTGTTTTCCCGGCGGGCAAAACATCCGATTTCACCTATAATGCAGACAAGAACGGCTATACAAGCGTACAATGGGGCAGCGACTACGCAGACGGAAATACCGGCGAAGCGGTCGCATTCCAAAATCTGCTCGTTCTGAGCACGCCCACGCAGACCGGCATCGACGAAAAAGGCCATACTTCCATGTATACCTATGATTATACCGGCACAGGCTACTTCTTCAACGGCGGCTACTGCGAGCAGATCACATGGAGCCGCGGCGGCGTGAACGAACCGTTCCGTTACTACACCTCCGACGGCAGCGAGCTGGAGCTCGGCATCGGAAAGACTTACATTGCTTTTGTCTCGGAATATTACGGCGGCGCGAGCTTTTCGTGATTGACACGCCCCGCCGAATATAGTAAAATTCGCTTTGTACGAAATTTGAACCGCGAGGTGTATTTATGAAGCGCAACATTTTATTTGCCGTTTCTCTGATTTTGGCGTGTGCCATGTTATTCGGCGCGTGCGCCAATCGTCCGGAAACAACCGTTGAGCCGACGGCGACTCCCACCGAAGTACCGTCTGCCGCGCCGACGGAAGAGCCGACGCCCGAAGCGAGCGCCACACCGACGCCCGAGCCGACGGCCTCCCCCACTCCGACGCCGGAACCGACGCCCGAGGTCGTGCTCACCAACCCTCTGACCGGTGAGACCACCACGAAGGACTACAGCAAGGCCCGTCCTGTCGCCATCATGGTTGAGAACAACCATTGGGACGACGGCACGCCCATCCAGCAGGGCAGTCTGAGCACAGCCGCCATCGTATACGAAGCGCAGGTCGAGCAGATCACGCGCAATATGTTCATTTTCATGGATCTTGAGGATGTCGGCAACATCAACCCCATCCGTTCCTGCCGCTCCTACTTCATCAGCACGGCACTTTCCTATGACGCCATTTTCGCTCACTGCGGCTTCAGCGCCGACGGCCTTGAGTACTCCGCCCCGATGCTCGCCAACTTTGTTGACAACGACAACATCGATGTGAACGAAGATAACGGCACGGGCTTCCGGAACTACGATTATCCGTACTCCGGCGGCGTGCACAGCATGATCACGACCGGCGAAAATCTGCTCAACTACATTGCGAACAACAACACCCGCACCGAGCACAACACCGATACCTACGATTACGGTCTGCACTTCACCGAGAACGCCGCTCCGACCGATGGAAGCACGGCCAACTACATCCGCATCGTGTTCCCCGGAACGAAGATCACGACCTACCAGTACAGCGCCGATAAGAACGGTTATGTCGGTGAGAGCTGGAACGGAGCTTATGCCGATGCGAACACCGGTGAGGCTGCGGTGTTCCAGAATGTTCTCGTGCTGTCCACCTACACGGTGACCGGCATCGATGACCACTACCACACCGCCATGAACACCTACGACTGCGAAGGAACCGGCCTCTTCTTCAACGGCGGTTACTGCGAGAACATCACCTGGAAGCGCGGCGGCGTCAACGAGCCGTTCCGCTACTACACTTCCGACGGCACCGAGCTTGAGCTCGGCATCGGCCACACCTACATCGCCTTCGTCTCCAGCAGCTACGGCGGAGCTACCTACGAATAAATTTGCTTCGGTAAAACGGCTTGCCGTTTTATCGAGGGGTATGCGCTGCGCGCCTCGTCGGCCCGCTTTGCGGGCCGGTCGACACTCCGCTTCGCGAGATGTATTTTCTCCGATGCACATGTCA
>CAZKGZ010000211.1:0-2763 GCA_964552365.1 uncultured Oscillospiraceae bacterium
TTATTCCATGCGGTTGGGGGTGCGGATGAGGCCGGTGCGGTAGGCGGTGAGGAGTTCTTTGAGGTCGGCGATGCGGCGGCGGACATCTTCGCCGCCGTCGGTGTCGCGCACGCGCAGGCGGTCGGGGTACTGCTCGATCATGATGGTGCGGGAGATCATATCGGAATTGTGCCGCACGGCGGCGGTCGGGTCGAAGGGCTGGTGCTCGGCGAGATAGAGCGCGTGCGAGGAGAAGACGAGCGTGTAGCCGCAGATGCCGGTCACCGGCTGATAGGCTTTGGAGAGGCCGCCGTCGATGTTGATGAATTTGCCGTTGGCTTTGATCGGCGTGTCGCCCTTCGTTTTGCGCACGGGGACGTGGCCGTTGATGATGTGGCCGCGGTCGAAGTCCACCCGGAACTCGCCGAGGATGGTGCGGGCGGTCTCCTCGCTGTTCCAGAGCTCATAGTAGGCGTTCTTTGTTTCCGTGCCGGCGGCGGGGTCGTCGATGAATGTGCGCTCGAAGGTGGCGATCTTGTCTTTGCCGTTGAGCGGTGAGTACGGGCCGCACCAGAGGTACCAGAGGAAGTCCGTGTTCTCCTCGCGGCGGTCGTACATGGCGGAGCGGCACATGCGGTCGCAGGTGTCCATGAGCGATTTGCCGTACACTTCCGTCTCGCCGAGCTTTATGCGCGTGAAGGTGCCGTCCGGCTCCATCGGGATGCAGCCGTGGTAGAGGAGGTTCCCGTTGCACACGCGGTACATGGCGCCCTTTTCGAGCAGGAAGCGGATGTGCGTCTGGAGCTTCGTGCTGCGGCGGAACGACACGGTGAGCTGGTCGATGAGCTGCTGCTCGCGCTCGGAGAGACGATACGGGTCGGCGGGGTCGACGGTCGGGAGTGAGATGTCGTTGACAGAGTAGGTTTTGCCGTCTACGACGATCGTCTTATGCTCGCGGTCGAGCTTATCGAGCAGGAGGCGGTTGTCCATTCTGAATTCCGGATGGCGCTTGATGAGCTGCCCCTCGAGCTTGAACTGGATGACGGTGATGGCTTTGAGGAGTTTGGCAGTCATTTCGCTGTTCTCCGCCACGCAGTCGGTGACATGGGTCGGCAGGAAGTCGGTGCACGGGTCGTCGCCGTACTGCTCCATGGCGAACACGGCGAGCGGGCGGACATTGAGGCCGTAGCCGTCTTCGAGCATATCGAAGTTGCCGTATTTAAGGGAGTTGCGGATGGCGTTGGCGATGCAGGCGGCGTTGCCCATGGCGGCGCCCATCCAGAGGATGTCGTGGTTGCCCCACACGAAGTCCACGCCGTGGCGGCCGATGAGGTCGTCCATGACCATCTGCGCGGCGGGACCGCGGTCGAATACGTCGCCGACGATGTGCAGCTGGTTCACGGTGAGGCGGGAGATGAGATTGCAGAGGGCCGAGATGAAGCCGTCCGCGATGCCGGTCTCGATGACATTATTGATAATGCTTTCGAAGTATTTCTTTTTGTTGCTGTCGTGCTCATCGGAGTCGATGAGCTCCTCGATGATGTACGCATACTCGCTCGGGAGCTTCGTGCGCACCTTGACGCGGGTATACTTGTCCGTGGCCTGACGGCATACGGCGACGAGGCGGTGGATGGTCACGCGGTACCACGAGTCCGTGTGCGTGTTGTTGGCAAGCTCCCGCTCCGGGTAGTAGAGCAGCAGGGCGAGCGCGTTTTTCTCGTCCTCGCCGAGGAGGTCGCCGAAGCTGTCGTTGATCTTGTCGTGAATGGCGCCGGAGGCGTTCTTGACGATGTGCTTGAAATAGGTATACTCGCCGTGGATGTCGCTCATGAAGTGCTCCGTGGTTTTCGGCAGCTCCAGAATGGCCTGCAGGCGGATGATCTCCGCTGCGGTGGCCGGGATGCTCGGGAAGCTCTTGCTCAGGAGCTCCAGATATTTCTTCTCACTCTCGTTCACGGATGTTCCTCCCGTTGTTTCTCTTCGATGTATTTTGCGGCGGACAGGGCGGCGATGTTGCCCTCGCCGACGGCTTTGGCGATCTGGTACGGCTTGCCGGTGCAGTCCCCGGCGGCAAATACGCCCTCGACGGATGTCCGCATCGCCGTGCGGTCGACGACGATGTGAGGGCCGTCCGTTTGAAGGCCGGGCAGCAGCGCATCCGGCGGCGCGGCGGGGCGCAGGATGAATACGGCATCGCAGGGGTGCTCCTCGCCGTTTACGGAAAGCGCGCGGACGCGCTCCCCGCCGAGGACGGTGTACTTGGCCGCGCGGGAGGTGAAGCACTCGACAGTGCAGCCCATTTTCCGCAGGAGCTCCGCTTCCTCGGGCGTATCCGAGGTGAAGCCGACCACGCACACGCGCTTCCCGCGGTAGAGCATGCCGTCGCAGGTGACGCAATAGCTCACGCCGTGCCCGAGGAGCTCGCGCTCGCCCGGGAAGGCTTTGCCGGCCGATGCGCCGGTGCAGAGGATGAGGGTCTCCCCTTCGCAGAACTCCGGGCCGTACACCACGCCGAAGCTCTCCCCGAGGGAGGCGGCGGATGTCACATGGCCGCGCAGGATCTCCGCGCCCGCGTCGAGAGCCTGTTTTTCCAGAATTTCCAACAGCGCGCGGCCGGAAATGTTCGGGCAGCCGGGGTAATTCGCGATCCGCTCCGCGCGGCTGAGCGGAATGTCGTCCAAGGCGCCGGAGACGATCGCCGCCGTCTTCCCCCGCGCCCGCAGCGTCAAAGCCGCCGAGACAGCCGCCGGCCCGGCGCCGATGATCACGGCATTGTATTTCATA
>CAZKGZ010000212.1:0-2733 GCA_964552365.1 uncultured Oscillospiraceae bacterium
GCCTCATCATCGTGTGCATGACCGTGAGCAGCATTTTTGCCGGTGCGCTCTGGGGCTTCATTCCCGCGTACTTCAAGGCCAAGTACAACACGAACGAAACGCTCTTCACGCTGATGATGAACTATGTTGCCACGCAGCTCGTTGCGTACTTCGTCATCGTGTGGGAAAACCCGAAGGGCTCGGGGCAGATCGGCGTCATCAACCAGTCCACCGAGATCGGCTGGTTCCCGCAGATCGGCAGCTACAAGTATCTCCTCAACATCATCATCGTCGCCGTCGTGACGCTCCTCATGTACTTTTATCTCAACTACACGAAGCACGGCTATGAGATCTCTGTTGTCGGCGAGAGTGAGCGCACGGCCCGCTATGTCGGCATCAAGGTCGACAAGGTCATCATGCGCACGATGATCCTCTCCGGCGCGGTGTGCGGCCTCTGCGGTCTGCTGCTCGTCGGCAGCACGAACCACACGCTCACCACCACCATTGCGGACGGCCGCGGCTTCACCGCCGTCATGGTCTCCTGGCTTGCCAAGTTCAACCCCATCTGGATGATCTTCACGAGCTTCCTGCTCGTGTTCCTCAGCAAGGGCGCCGGCGAAGTTTCCACGGCGTTCGGCCTCAACCAGTCGTTCTCCGACATTCTGACCGGCATCATTCTCTTCTTTATCATCGGCTGCGAATTCTTCATCACCTATAAGATCAACTTCCGCAAGAGCACCGGAAAGGAGGAGGCAAAGCATGTTTGATTTCGTTTCGTTTATTCCCCGCGCCATCGTGCAGGGCATCCCGCTGCTTTTCGGCAGCACCGGTGAAACGCTCACGGAAAAGTCCGGCAACCTCAACCTCGGCATCCCCGGCATCATGTATGTCGGCGGCATCTGCGGCGTTATCGGCGCGTTCCTCTATGAGCACTCCGTCGGCGACGGCGCCGCGCTCAACGGCTTCCTCGCGGTTTCCATTCCTCTGCTCAGCTCCCTCGTCGGCTCGCTGATGATGGGCCTTCTCTACTGCTTCCTCACCGTTACGCTGCGCGCCAACCAGAACGTCACCGGCCTCGCCATGACGACCTTCGGCGTCGGCTTCGGCAACTTCTTCGGCGGCTCGCTCATCAAGCTCTCCGGCGCGGATGTGCCGTCCATCGCGCTCTCCCGCACGAGCGCCTATTTCAGCGCATCGCTGCCCATTGCCGACAAACTCGGCTGGTTCGGTCAGATCTTCCTCTCTTATGGATTCCTGGCCTATCTCGCCGTGGTGATCGCGCTCATCGCCTCCTACATTCTCCGCCGCACCCGTACCGGCCTGCAGCTGCGTGCCGTCGGTGAAAACCCGAACACGGCCGATGCCGCCGGCATCAATGTCACAAAGTACAAATACGTTGCCACCTGCGCCGGCAGCATGATCGCCGGCCTCGGCGGTCTCTACTATGTTATGGACTACGCCTGCGGCGTGTGGTCGAACAACGGCTTCGGCGACCGCGGCTGGCTCGCCATCGCTCTCGTCATCTTCACGGTGTGGCGCCCGAACATCGGCGTGCTCGCCTCGTTCCTCTTCGGCGGCCTTTACATTCTCCACATGTTCATTCCGTCCGGCATGAACCTCGCCGTGAAGGAGCTCTACAAGATGCTCCCCTATGTCATCACGATCATCGTCCTTGTCGTTGTGTCCATGCAGAAAAAGCGCGAGAACGACCCGCCGGCAAGCCTCGGTCTCTCCTATTTCCGTGAGGAGCGCTGAATGAAGTATTCGACTGTTTTATTCGATCTCGACGGCACGCTCACCGACCCCGAGAAGGGCATCTGCCAAAGCGTCATGTACGCGCTCGAGAAGGACGGCCGTCCGGTCGGCCCAATCGAAAGCTACCACCGCTACATCGGCCCCCCGCTGCTGCGCTCGTTTGAGGTATACGCGAACGCAACGCCCGAGGAAGCGCAAAGGCTCTTAGGCTACTACCGCGAACGCTTCTCCACGATCGGCCTTTTTGAAAACGAAGTGTACCCCGGCATCCCGGAGCTTCTGAAAAAGCTGAAGGAGAACGGCGCGCATATCGCCGTGGCGACCGGCAAGCCGACCGTCTACTCCGAGCAGATCCTCGAGCACTTCGGCCTTTCGCAGTACATCGACTTCGTCTCCGGCATTGCGCTCGACCGCGAGCCGCTCGACAAGTGCGAGGTCATACAGCATGCGCTCTATGAGCTCGGCGTGTCCGACCGCAGCGGCTGCGTGATGGTCGGCGACCGTTCGCACGATGCCATCGGTGCCAAAATGGCGCGCGTCGACTTCATCGGCGTCCTCTACGGCTACGGCAGCCGCGAAGAACTCGAAGCCGAAGGCGCCAAAACCATCGCCGAAAGCGTCACGGCCCTCAGCGAGATCCTTCTGTAATATTTTCCCGATAATTTGACAGCGCCCGACTCTGCATAAGAGCCGGGCGCTGTTTTCACATTTGTTATGGTTCCTGCCTTACCAGTCCTCGCCGTCGTCGCCGAAGTCGTACATGCCTTCTTCGTAGCCCCAGTCGAAGCCCTGCACATAGCCGTAATAGTAGGAAGAACCGTACTTTTTGTCCGGATGCCGGTTTTCAAAATACCAGTCCGGCGAGTAGTCCTCCATCCAAGCGGCATCGTACCCGTCCTCGCACCCGGCCTCATAGCCTGCGTCCTCCTCGGCCGCTTCAGGAGACTTGGTCGCCTTCGGCTTTGGCGTCGGAGTGGGAGTCGGCACAGGCGTCGGTTC
>CAZKGZ010000213.1:0-2686 GCA_964552365.1 uncultured Oscillospiraceae bacterium
GCGATCACAGCGACAAGAACAACGATGGCTGCGATGGCAACGTAGAGCCAGACGTTGGTCTTCTTTCCGGTCTCGGCGGCGGCTTCGGTCGCTTCGGCCGTCGTTTCTTCGGTCGTTTCGGTCTCGGCGGCTTTCTCTACGCCGGTGAGGAGATCCGTGTCGCCGATGGTGAAGAGGGCGGTGTAGTTGAGGTTTTCAAAGCCGTTCTGCCATTCCACCGTGCCTTCTTCGATCCAGCCGGTGAGCATGGCGTTGAAGAGCTCGTTGGCGGCGTCCTCGCGGAGCGTCATGTACGCGCCGGTGCTCGAATTCTGCGAGAGGGTGGCGGTCTCCGGGTCGAGGGGCAGGCGGAGAATGATGTGGTAGCCGTAGCTCGTTTCCACGACATCGGAGATCCCGTACTCCGCGAGCGCCTTGGTGCCGTCTTCAAATTCGGTGACCATGGCGCCGTCGGTGAAGGTGTAGCCGTCCGGGAAGGTCGTCATGCCGGGGTCGCCGCCGACTTCGGTCATGATCTCATCGAAGCGCGCGAGCATCGCCTCGCGGTCGCTCTCGAGAGCGCGCAGCTCCGCCACGGCCGCCTCGGCGGTCGTGAGAAGCTCGGCCTTGGCATCGTCGTCGAGCGTGTTGCCTTCATCATCCGTGAAGGAGTAGAGGATGTGCTTGCAGCGCATGTAGCCCTGCTCATTCGCCCATTCGAGCACCTCGTCCCCGGTCATCTTGCTGCCGTCCGAGCCGTAGGTGTTGTCCATGAGCACGGTGAATGCGGCGTTGCTGCCGAGGAGGAAGAGGAAGGTGTCCTTATCGAGATACTCCTGCTCGAGGAGCTCCCCGACCGCTTCCTCGGTCTCGTAGGTCTCCAGAACGGTCGCCCACTGCTCGTCGAGCTCGGCGCTGACCGCATCGGAGAGTCCGGCCTCCGCGGCCTTCGTCTGCGGCGCGCAGTAATAGATGAAGCGCGATTCCATGTTCTGCCGCAGGGCTTCGCCGAGCGAGGTGCCGTCGCCGGTGTCGGCCGTGAAGTCCGGCACGCCGTAATAGTAAAGGTACTGATAGAGCGCGTTGTAGATCTGGTAGAAGTACATGCGCCATGTGACATTCTGTCCGCAGGCGGTGGCGACGATCGTGTCGGGATCGAATTTTGCGCTGGCCGCGTCGAGGATCTCCTGCACCGTCGGTTCGCTGCTCTCCTCGGTCGCGGTCTCTTCCGTCGAGGTCTCTTCTGTGGTGGTCTCCGTCGTTGTTTCGGTCTCCGCCGCGTCGTCATCGGCGGCGAGCGCCGCTGCGGGCAGCAGTCCGAGCAGCAGTACAAGGCTCAGCAGAAGAGCCAGCCATTTTTTTGCGTTCATAGTGTTCTCCTTATTTTACGGCGCGTTTCCGTGCCTTTATTACGAATTGATGATTACGCTTTGTTATCTGCCGGTGCCGGCTCATTGAGCTCGCGCCAGGCGTTTACGAGCGTGCGGGCCTCCGCGATGGGCTTGGCGCCGGGGCGGAGCTTGAAGGCGATGCGCGGCTCCTTGCCGGCCTCGAGCTTCACGCGGTTTTTGAATTCCGGCTTCGCATAGAGCGCCGAGAGGTGTTCCATGTTGAATTCCGAGAGCGTGAAATAGAGCACGCTGCCCTTTTGGGATATGTCCGTGATGCCGGCATGGCTCGCCTCGCCGCGCAGGAGCGCCACATGGATGAGGGCGTTGACCGACCGCGGCGGATCGCCGAAGCGGTCGATGAGCTCGTCGGTGATGTCGTCCGCGTCCGCTTCGGTGCGGATGAGCGCGATGCGGCGGTAGAGATCCATGCGCTGTTCGGCGCTCGGCACATACTTTTCCGGGATGTTCGCCGTGACGGAGAGGTCCGCCGAGCACTCGGTGTGCACGGGCGGCTTCTCGCCTTTTTCCTCGATGACGGCCTCCTCGAGAAGCCGCAGATACATGTCGTAGCCGACATCCATCATGTGGCCCGACTGCTCCGCGCCGAGCAGGTTGCCCGCGCCGCGGATCTCGAGGTCGCGCATGGCGATCTGGAAGCCGGCGTTGAACTCCGCAAACTCGCGGATGGCGGTGAGGCGCTTTTCGGCGATCTCGGAGAGCGCCTTGCTCGGGCGGTAGGTGAGGTACGCGCTCGCCCTTCGCGCGGAGCGTCCCACGCGGCCGCGGAGCTGGTGGAGCTGCGCAAGACCGAGGCGGTCGGCGTCCTCGATGATGAGCGTGTTCACGTTCGGAATGTCGATGCCCGTTTCGATGATGGTCGTGCACACGAGCACCTGGATCTTACCCTCGACCATGTCGTCCATCACGCGGGAGATCTGCTCCTCGCCCATCTGGCCGTGTGCCACGCCGACGGTCACGCCGTCGAGCATTTTCTGCAGGCGCAGGGCGGTCTGCTCGATGTTTTCGACACGGTTGTGGAGATAATATACCTGTCCCCCGCGCAGGAGCTCGCGCCGGATGGCGTCGCACACGGCTTTCCAGTCGTGCTCGATGACGAAGGTCTGCACCGGCTGGCGGTCGCGCGGCGGCTCCTCGATGGTGGACATGCTGCGCAGGCCCGAGAGCGCCATGTTGAGCGTGCGCGGTATCGGGGTCGCGGAGAGCGTGAGCACATCCACGCCCTGCGACATTTCCTTGAGCTTTTCCTTGTGCGTCACGCCGAAGCGCTGCTCCTCGTCCACGATGAGAAGGCCGAG
>CAZKGZ010000214.1:0-2681 GCA_964552365.1 uncultured Oscillospiraceae bacterium
AGGACTCGTGGCCGAAGCTGTCGGTGATGACGAGGTTGCAGCCGGCATCGGCGAGCTCGGCGGCGGCGTCGTAGCAGTCCTGAGACTCGGCAATGTTGGTCTTCATCATGACCTGGTCGTCGGAGAGACCGAGCTCGGCGGCAGCGGCCTTGGCGGCGTTGATGAAGTTGAGGTCATAGGTGGAGTTTTCGTCGTGCAGGAAGATGAAGCCGACCTTCACATTGGCAAGGCCGTTTTCTTCGGTGACTTCGGCATTCTCTTCGGTCGCGGCTTCAGCCGTGGCTTCGGTTTCGGTGGTCGCGGTCTCGGTGGTGGTTTCGGCAGCGGAGCCGCAGGCTACCAGGCCGAGGCACAGGGTGAGCGCAAGCAGGAGAGCGACAAGCTTTTTCATGTTTTTTCCTCCAAAAAAATTTTTGTGCTTTCTTGTATATCTGCCGGCGAACCGGAAGATGACGAAAAAAAGAATTGCGAAGGCTCTTTTGAGTCTCCGCAATCAAACGGCAAAGAAAGCAAAACCGAAATTGCTTTGCTTTTTGCCGATAGTCCGGTCATTTACGGCGACCGGGTAGAGACTTCAAAACCGTATCATTTGATTTATATCGACGGGTATAAACTTTTTTAAGGGGCGAATATCAGCAGAACTCGATGCCGCCCTCGGGGCTCATGGACTTCACGCGGGCCAGAGACTCAACGCGAATACCCTTGGCGCGAAGCTCCGCGCCGCCCGGCTGGAATGCTTTCTCGATGCACACGCCGCATCCGACGAGATGCGCACCGGCCTGACCGACGAGATCGATAAGGCCCTTGAGCGCCGCACCGTTGGCGAGGAAGTCGTCAATGATGAGCACATTATCATCGGCCGTGAGGAAATCCTTGGAAACGATAATGTCGTATTCCGTCTGATGCGTGTAGGAGTACACCTTGGATGTCCACACTTCGCCGGAAATGTTGATCGTTTTGCTCTTTTTGGCAAAAACAACGGGGCATCCAAAATACTGCGCGGTAATGCACGCAATGCCGATCCCGGATGCCTCGATAGTGAGAATTTTATTTATGCCGCAGTTATGGTACAGGCGCTCGAATTCCTTGCCGATCTCGCCAAGGAAGGCCACATCCACGCGGTGATTCAGAAAGCCGTCCACCTTGAGAACTCCGCCTTCGCGCACAACGCCCTCGCGACGGATCTTTTCTTCAAGAAGCTGCACAGGAATCACCCCCACGACGAATTACGCATTTATCTTATCGAATTTACGAAACTTTTGCAATACATATATGTTGTGAAAAACGAAGAAATTTGCATCGATATTTTGTGCAGAATAGAAACATCGCCGGGTGGAAACATTTCCACCCGGCGATGCATAAAAATATTGATATAATTGACTTTTTCGGCTGCTTGGAAGATAAAAGTGAATTATTTATCCTCGGCGTAGTTGTCGAAATAGCCCTGGATGAACACGACCGGCGTGCCCTTGTCGCCGCTGCCGCTCGTCAGGTCGCACAGAGATCCGATGAGGTCGGTGAGCTGGCGGGGCGTGGTGCCCTGGCTTGCCATGTTGCCCTTGAGGTCGGCGTCCTTGTGGCGGATGGACTCCTCCACGGCGGCGCGCAGCTCGTCACCGCTCAGACCCGCAAAATCGTTGTCCGCGAGGTACTTGATCTTGAGCTCGTTGGGCTTGCCGATGAGGCCTTCCGTGCAGGCGGGAGAGACCACGGGGTCTGCAAGCTCCCAGATCTTGCCGACGGGATCCTTGAAGGCGCCGTCGCCGTAGACCATGCACTCGATGTTCTTGCCGGTGGCGGAACGCATGGCTTTCGCGAGCGCGTCCACAAACTCCGGGCCGTTGTTCGGGAAGAGCTTCACCTTGTCCTCGGAGGACTTGTTGGAGCCGAGCAGGCCGTACTTTTCGTTGCAGCCGCTGCCGTCGATGCTCGCCGTGAGCAGATCGTCGAGCGCGAGGACCTTCTCCGCGCCGGCCTTCGTGAGACGGCGTTTCGTGCGGAAACGGGTGTGGATGTCGCAGCAGAGGACGCTCTTCACCTTGGTGAGGATGGCTTCCGCCTGATTGGCGAAAATGACTTCGACTTCGCAGCCGCAGCCTTCGATGAGCTTCTTATAGTAATCGACATAGTCGACGCCCGTGAACGGATGGAGCGCATAGCCGAACGCCTTGCGGTACTCTTCCTCGGTCAGGACATCGGTGTAGGGATTGATGCCGGACTCCTCGAGCAGCTCCTCATCAAAGAGATGGTTGCCGACTTCGTCGGAGGGGTAGCTGAGCATCAGGGTGATCTTCTTCATGCCCATGGCGATGCCGCGCAGGACAATGGCGAAACGGTTGCGGGAGAGGATGGGGAAAATGACGCCGATGTGGTCGCAGCCGAACTTGGCCTTCACATCGTCGGCAATGTTCTGCACCGAAGCATAGTTGCCGGCGGCGCGGGCCACGACGGATTCCGTCACGGCAACGACATCGCGGTCGTTAAAGGTGAACTTCTCGGCTTCCGCTGCGGCCAGGACGCTGTCGCGAACGATCGTGACAAGGTCATCGCCCTCGCGGATGATCGGGGTACGGATGCCGCGTACAACAGCACCAACAGTTCTCATAATGAAAAAACCTCCAAGCTATTTATTTTCCGCAAATATTATGCTACAATACACTTTGTATGTAAAGCAGAATTTT
>CAZKGZ010000215.1:0-2678 GCA_964552365.1 uncultured Oscillospiraceae bacterium
CCCGCGAGAGCGGGTCTCTTGATTATCAGACGGTTATGGGAGCGGTTTTGTTCACACTGCGATCGTGCATATGCTCACTCCGCTGCGATCATGTAGTAGTACACCGGCTGTCCGCCGCTTACGACGGAGACATCCGCTTCGGGGAAGCAGGAGGTGAGACTCTCGGACACGGCCTCGGCATCATCGGCGGTGACATCCTGTCCGTAGTACACGGTGAGGAACTCGGGATCCAGCTCGCCGAAGGCCCAGTTGAGCTCTTTGAGCAGGGTCGGGATGTTGGAGTAGCTGCCGAGCAGCTTGCCGTCGAGCAGAGCGAGATATTCACCGGCGTGGATGAGGTGACCGTCGTAGTCCGAATCGCGGGCGGCGTAGGTCACGAGCGCGGTGTGGACGCGGTCGGCGCTTTCCTTGAATGACGCTTCGAGCGCATCGGCGTCCTGGTCGGGATCCATATAGGCGAGCGCGGCGACGCCCTGCGGCACGGTGCGGGTCGGGACGACGCGCACGGTCTTCTCGGTGAGCGGAGCGCACTGCTCGGCCGCCATGATGATGTTCTTGTTGTTCGGGAACACGAACACGGTCGAGGCGGGCGTCTTATTCACCTCGCGGAGAATGTCCTCCGTCGAGGGGTTCATGGTCTGACCGCCCGTGACGATGCGGTCGGCACCGAGCGAACGGAAAAGATCGGCCATGCCGTCTCCGGCGCATACCGCGACAAAACCGACTTCCTTTTCCGCGGGAGCGAACTCGGGCTCGGCTTCCTTTTCGGGCTCGGCCTTCGGAGCCTCCGCCGGGACGGTGTGCTCACCCTCGGCGAGCGTGGTGTGCTGGTTGCGCATATTTTCGATCTTCACGGTCTGCAGCGCACCGTAGCGCAGGGCTTCGGTCAGTGCGCGGCCCGGGGCGTCGGTGTGGACATGCACCTTGATGATGTCATCGTCCGTGACGAACACGAGCGAATCGCCGAGGCTCTCGAGGTAGCTGCGCAGGAGCTCGGGGTCGCGCTGCTTTTCGCGGGCGACGATGAACTCGGTGCAGTAGGTGAAGGTGATCTCTTCGTCGTTGATGGCGGAGAACTCCGCGCTCGTCTTCGTTTCGGCGGCGGGGGTCTTCGCTTCGAACTTGCCCTGCAGGCACAGGAGCATGGCATTGAGAATGACGACATAGCCCTGGCCGCCGGCATCGACCACGCCGGCTTTCTTGAGCACGGGGTTCATGTCCACGGTCTTGGCGAGCGTCTCACGCGCTACGGCGAGCGCATCGGTGAGAAGCTCTTCCATATCGGTCACGCCGTCCTTGACGCGCTCGGCGGCGGCTTCGGAGGCGAGGCGGGACACGGTGAGCACCGTGCCCTCGGCGGGCTTCATAACGGCCTTGTAGGCGGCATCGACGCCGTCGCACATGGCCTTCGCCCAATCGGCGGCATTGCACTCGGCCTTGCCGCGCAGGCTCTTCGCTATGCCGCGAAAGAGCAGGGAGAGGATAACGCCGGAGTTTCCGCGCGCGCCGCGAAGAAGCGCCTGCGCTGCGGTATTGGCGGCATCGCCCACGGCAGAGGGCGTGTGCTCGCGCAGAGCGGCGGCGGCCGAAGACATCGTAAGGGACATGTTCGTGCCGGTGTCGCCGTCCGGCACGGGGAATACATTCAAGTCGTTGAGCTGCTGACGGTTTTCGTCCAGTGCGGCGGAACCGCAGAAAATCATTTCCGCGAATGTCGCGCCGTTGATAGTTGTTCTCACTGCGGGGTTTCCTCCTTGGCTTATCAGTCCATTGTCATGGAATCTACACAGACATCCACCTGACGGACGGATACACCCGTAGCGGAGGAAACCTTGTAGCTGACTTCATTCATAATGCTTTTGCAAAGGGCGGCGATATTGACACCGTGATCGACCACGATGTGCAGTTCAATGGTAATGCTGCCGTCATCGTTGGGCGAAACAACGACGCCCTTCGTCATGGACTCGCGGCGCAGAAGCTGGACCAGACCGTTTTCTTTCACACGGCTGGCCATGCCCTTGACGCCGAAGCACCGGGTGGCGGCGTCCCCTGCGAGCCAGGTGAATACCTCGGAGCTGATGCAGACGGAGCCTCTTTCGTTGTCAAGTTTTACCATGGCAGAATTTCCTTTCTACAAATCGATTCATAATTATAAATCAGAATTGCGAAAAGTACAAGAAATTTCTTCCTTAGAAAGTCGGGAAAATCGTACCAAAAAAACAAGATTTTTCGGAGAGATTCAGTCAAATTTGTGTGAAAAAAGCATGGACTTAGCACTTTACATACGGCGGTCGGCGTGATAAAATAACTCTGTTCGCAAAGATGTTTCGAGAGCCCTGCCGAATCCCGAAACATAGAAAGCAAAATTTTTTAGGAGATGAATCGAATGGTAAGAAAGCTTAAGTCCATGGACGGCAATACCGCTGCCGCCCACGTGTCCTATGCGTTTACCGAAGTCGCGGCAATCTACCCCATCACGCCGTCCAGCCCCATGGCGGACTACGTGGACCAGTGGGCTGCCGAGGGTCGCAAAAACGTGTTTGGCACCACCGTCAAAGTCGCGGAGATGGAGTCCGAGGCCGGCGCCGCCGGCAGTGTCCACGGCTCTCTTAACGCCGGTGCACTGACCACCACCTACACCGCCTCCCAGGGCCTGCTGCTCATGATCCCCAACATGT
>CAZKGZ010000216.1:0-2659 GCA_964552365.1 uncultured Oscillospiraceae bacterium
GCGCCACTCGTTTTGCCATTTAATAACCGGCTTTTCGCCCTGCCATTCTATGGGGAGCCAGACGTAGCGGGAGATGCTTGTATTCTGGGGGTTGGTTTGTTCTTTGCCGGGCAGGGGGGCGGCTTTTTTGGGGGTGCGGTCGGGCTCGTAGCCTTTGAAGTGACGCTCCATGCCGGCGATGATCTGTTTGGACAGTTTGGGGACCCACCACTGCGGGCACCAGCGGTCGGCCATGGCAATATACCGGTCCGTTCCGGGGATCTGCAGCACGCAGGTGATCTGCGAGTTGAAGGTCGTGTTCGTCCTGTCGCCGATGCAGGGATCGCCGAGGTCGCGGTATTTTCCGTGATAGTCATCAAAGACGCACACGCGGCTCGCGTTCGGATAGTACCCGCTCGTGCCGGAGGTGAAGAGATACTTCTTCCCGTTCCGCTCGAAGAAGGTCGGTGCCTCGCGCGTATAGGGCGGGAAGAGGTTTTGATAATGCGCCGAATATTCGCCGGAGCAGGCGGTGAAGTCCTCGGTCAGCGTCGCGCAGATGAGCTCGAAGTGGGGCCGCTCGAACCAGATGTACGCCTTCTTCGTCTCCGCATCGACATGCAGGCAGAAGTCGCCGCTGTCCATATCGAGCGGCTTATAGATGCTGCGCACGATGGTGTACGGTCCCTCGAAGCGGTCGGCTGTGAGGACGGTCATGAACTGGCTGATGTCGCCGCCCACATTTTTGAGCCACGCGACATACTTTCCCGTTTTCTCACAGAAGATGATATGCGGGCGGTCCATCTGATAGGTCGGATGGAGCGGACTTTGCAGATCGTCCGGCGTCGGCGGGATGAGGAGGCCGCGATCGTCCCAGCTGCAGAGGTCGCGCGAGGTGTAGAGCCGCACGCCCCAGTGCCAGATCTTGCCGCCTTTTTTGCTCTTTTCCTTGTTTTCGCCGTACCACCAGTAGAGCCCGTCGCGGTAGAAAACGGAAAAGCCGTGCGCCTGGATGGGCTTGCCGTCCGTGTCGAGCCACACTTTTCCGGGACGGATGCTTGTGTATTTCATCTGCCGCCCTCCCCCGTTTCAAAGGCGAACTTCAGGAGATCGGTCTTTTGCCTTTTCGTTTCGAAGCGGAAGAAGAGCGCGCTCTTTCCGTTCGGCGCGTGCAGGCGGACATATACCGGGCGCCACCGCTCGGAGGCGGAGAACACCGTGCTGCCGAGGAGCTTGCCGTTGAGCGCGTCGTACACGGCCACGCTTCCCGCGCCGCCGCGCAGCGTGAGCGTCACGCCGGAGACATTCCGGAAATCGAAATACTTATACCCGACCCATGTGCCGCGGTCGATGTCCCGGATGAAGCGCTCGCCGTCCGCGCTCGAAATGCGCGGCTGCGGCCACTTGCTCACGCGGTTGCCGTTCGGCGGCAAATGTCCGTTCGTCAGGTTGCAGCAGATGACTGCGGGGTACTCGCCCTCGGAGCGCAGCGGCCCGCCGTTTAAGCCGCAGCTCGTCATCTCGACCTGCTCGATGGTGCCGTCCGGGCGGATCTCGATCGGCTCCGCGCAGGCCTGGCGGCTGTAGTCCGAGCCGTGGGTCTGGCGGTGGTAGAAAACATACCACCGATCGCCGATCTTCTCGATGCTGCCGTGGTTGTTGCCGGTGGCGTTCAGGCGGTCTTTGGCCTTGCGGCCGTGGAGGCCGATGTCGCCGTTCGATACGATGACGCCCCGAAAGGCAAAATCGCGGTCGGGATACCGGCTCACCGCATAGCACAGCTCGTGGCCGTGGACAGAGGAATAGATGAGATAGTAGAGCTCGCCGATCCTGCGGATGGACGCGCCTTCGAAAAAGCCGTGTCCTTCGAAACCGGTGCCGCGGCACACGCCGGGCAGGACGCGCTTTGCTTCGCCGCGCACGGTGAGCATATCGTCCTCAAGCTCGACCTCGTTGGCGCCGCAGATGCCGGGCGGCGTGCGGATCTCCTCTTTCGTCTTGGAGAATATGCCCTCCATGGCTTTGTAATAAAGCTCGCGTCCGAGCGGTCCCGGAGGCGGCTCAATGATCATCGACGCGCCGTAGTAGAGGCGGATGGTCCCGCTGTCGTTGATGACCGCGGGGTCGAAGAGGATGTTCCGCAGATAGGGGCTGCCGTCCGGATGGCGCACGAAGCCGAGGTATTCGTATTTTCCGTCCGGCGTATCGCAGACCGCGACGCCGATGGGGCCGTCGTAGCCGCCCTTGCCCGCAAAGCCCGCGAGGCAGTAGTAGAGATAAAATTTTCCGTCATTGCCGCACACGACATCGGGCGCATAGAGGTAGGGACGCTTCTCGCTGCAGAGCGGATCCTGTCCGGCGCTGTAGATGACGCCCGAGCAGCTCCAGTCGGAGAGGTCGTCCGTCGGCGCGCTCCAGCCCATGTAGTCGAGCATGCAGTAGGTATTCCCGGCTTCCTTGTCGTGGCTGCCGAAGAGATACACCCGGTCGCCGAAAACGTGCGGCTCGCCGTCCGGGATGTAGGTGTCCAACGGGAGGAACGGATTGCATGCCTGTTTTTTCATGCGTTCTGCGCATCCTTTCGGTTTTTCTGCAGGAATTCGTAGGTCATGCGCACGGCCTGCATCTTGCCCTTGCCGTCGAAGCCGTGGGGCTGACCGGGCAGAATGTGCAGCTCGGC
>CAZKGZ010000217.1:0-2648 GCA_964552365.1 uncultured Oscillospiraceae bacterium
AATGTCCCGCCTGGGCGGCGCCTTCATAATGCACGGCGTAGAAATGCTCCAGTAACCAAAACAATAAAAAACGGCCGGGCCCCACCGCGGACCCGGTCATTCTTATGCCGTCAAATACCCAATCTGCCCCGAAAAGCTGCAATTTTCAAAAAAATATGTAGCTATTTCTCAAACAGTTTGTTATAATCAATAATGTATGTGCATTTTCGGAAAGGAGTGGCTCATATATGCAGCTGGAACTTACGGAAAAAGAATTCCGCCGTCTGCTGGACATGGTGTATATCGGAAACTGGATCCTCAATTCGTGCCGGGATGACGACCGGTTCGAGGACTACGACAATCTCGAGGAGAAGCTCTTTTCGCTCTGCCCGGAGCACGGCATGCGTGCGCTCGTGCAGCGCTGGCGCGGACATTCGTATCCTTCGCGCGCGTTTGAAGAGGGCGGCATCCACGAGGCGATCGCCGACTATGAGGACGCCGTTTTCTATGACATTCTGGCCGAGGAGCTGGCGCGCCGCGACATGAGCGCCGAGCAGGTCAGCCAGGACGACACGGAAGAACTGAATGCGCGTATGGAAGAGTACTTTGCCGAGTTTGAAAAGCACGGCATTGAAAATGTAAAGGTGGAACCATGAAGACAGACATTCTGATCATCGGCGCCGGCCCTGCCGGCATTTTTACGGCCATTGAGCTCATTCGCAAGGGCTACAAGGGCCACATCACGCTCGTGGAAAAAGGCCAGAGCGTGGAGCGCCGCCACTGCCCGAAGGCAGAGACCGGACGGTGCATGAACTGCAAGCCCTACTGCCACATCACGACCGGCTTCTCCGGCGCGGGCGCGTTCTCGGACGGCAAGCTCTCCCTCTCGTACGAGGTGGGCGGCGACCTGCCGACGCTCGTCGGCGCGCAGCTGGCGCAGGAGACGATCGACTATGCCGACTCCATCTATCTGGAGTTCGGCGCGGACACGCACATCGAGGGCATCAGCGATCCCGACAAGGTGAAGGACATCCGCCGCCGCGCCATTCAGGCGGGCCTGAAGCTCGTCGACTGCCCCATCCGCCACATGGGCACCGAAAAGGCGCAGGGCATCTACCTCGCCATCGAGCGCTACCTCGCCGACAACGGCGTGGAGCTCATTTTCGGCTGGGAGTGCCTCGATCTGCGCCTCAAGGATGAGGTCTGCCTCGGCGCCGTCATCTCCGACGGCAAAGAAGAGCGCGAGATCGAAGCCGGACGCACCATCGTCGCCACCGGCCGCCGCGGCGCGGACTGGCTCGAGACGCTCTGCGCCGAGCACGGCATCGCCCACCAGCCCGGCACCGTCGACATCGGCGTGCGCGTGGAGGTCCGCAACGAGATCATGGAAACGGTCAACGAGGTGCTCTACGAGTCCAAGCTCATCGGCTACCCCGCGCCGTTCAAGAACAAGGTGCGCACCTTCTGCCAGAACCCCGGCGGCTTCGTCTCGCAGGAGAACTACGACAACGGCCTCGCCGTCGTGAACGGCCACTCCTACAAGGAGAAGAAGAGCCCGAACACCAACCTCTCCATCCTCTGCTCGCACAACTTCTCCGTGCCGTTCAACCAGCCCATCAGCTACGCGCAGAAGGTCGGCGAGCTCACGAACATGCTCGCCAACGGCCACATCCTCGTGCAGCGCTACGGCGACATCCTCGACGGCAAGCGCACCTGGGAGAAGGAGCTCGCGCAGTCGAACGTCCGCCCGACGCTGCCCGACGCCGTCGCCGGCGACATCACCGCCGCACTGCCGTACCGCAGCATGACGAACATCATCAACTTCATCAAGGCCGTCGATCAGGTCGTGCCGGGCTTCGCCTCGTACGAAACGCTGCTCTACTCGCCCGAGCTGAAGTTCTACTCCAACCGCGTGAAGATGGACGCCGACCTCAACACGAACATCGCCCGTCTGCACTGCCTCGGCGACTCCTCCGGCTGGACGCGCGGCCTCATGATGGCCTCCGTCATGGGCGTCCTCATGGGACGCGAGATCATGCGTCAGGAGAACCCCTGAGACCCGCACCTTACCCAAATCAAGACCGCCGCTTCCCCCAATTTCCGGGGAGCGGCGGCCGGACAAAAAAACTTGAAATTTTTTCAAAATAAGGGTTGACATTCGGCTGCAACTTTGGTATTATAATCCTCGCCGATTGAAAGACGGCAAATCCCATGGGGGTATAGCTCAGCTGGGAGAGCGCTTGAATGGCATTCAAGAGGTCAGCGGTTCGATCCCGCTTATCTCCACCAGGCTCCGGAATCGTAAGATCCCGGAGCTTTTTCTTTAGGCAACACCGCCTTGCCGAATTATGCGGTATTGCCCTTATATTGCAAAATAGGCGGCTGCCCCGATCCGGGCGGCCGCTTTTTTGCGTGCGGCTCGTTGCTTTTCTTTGTATTGTATGCTATCATATACTCGAATACATGCAAAAATGAGGGGGCGGGGCGTTGGAGACGCAGGTGAAATCGAAGCAGCGGGTGGCCGATCACGGCGAGGTGTTCACCGCCGAGCGGGAGGTCAAGGCCATGTGCGATCTGGTGGCGGACGAGTGTCTGCGCATCGATTCGCGGTTCTTGGAGCCCGCCTGCGGCGACGGAAACTTTTTAGCCGAGATCCTCACGCGCAAGCT
>CAZKGZ010000218.1:0-2621 GCA_964552365.1 uncultured Oscillospiraceae bacterium
TCGTCGTCCCGCTTCGCGGGCCGGTCGACACTCCGCTCCGCGAGAAGTATTTTTTCCGATGCGCATGTCATCGGAAAAAATGATCCCATTTTATTTGCGCCTGCGGGCGCAAACTCTGCGAGGCTGCGCTCGTTCCCGCCCCTTGGGCGGGAACATTGCGGGACGCGGGCTCGTTCGCGCCGCAGGCGCGAACATCGCGGACTCTATATAATTGCAAGCCTTCCGATTGTCGGAAGGCTTGCTTTTTTAAGGTTGTTTGTGCTAAAATATATCATCTTTTATAATGGGGCGGAATGGTGATGAAGAAGGACTTCGGAGAAAAATTCAGCGCTTTCCGGGCACGGCTTTTCAATATGGTATCGGTCGGTGTGGTCGATGACCCGATCAACCAGGGGTATGACATCGTCAGCACTCTCATGCTCATCTGCAACCTCACGGGTGCGGTGCTTGCCACGTTCGACAGCATCGACGCGTGCTGCGGTACGCTGCTCGACTGGGTGGAGCGCATCACGGTGGCTTTCTTTGCGCTCGACTATATTTTCCGCCTGATCACGGCCAAAAACCACTTCCCCGAGCTCACCGAGGGCATGGCGCTCAAGAAGTATGTCCTCTCCGCGAGCGGCATCATCGACCTGCTCTCGTTCCTGCCGTACTACCTGCCGGTGTTCTTCCCGAGCGGCGCGGCGGCGTTCCGTCTTTTCCGCGTGGCGCGCATTTTCCGCCTTTTCCGCATCAACGCCTACTATGATTCCCTCAATGTCATCACCGAGGTCATCGCGGGCAAAAAGCAGCAGCTTTTCTCCTCGGTATTCATCATCCTCGTGCTGATGCTCGGCTCGAGCCTTTGCATGTACTCCCTCGAGCACGACGCGCAGCCGGAGGTATTCAAAAACGCCTTCTCCGGCATATGGTGGTCGGTGTCCACGCTGCTCACGGTCGGCTACGGCGACATTTACCCCATCACCCCCGGCGGCAAGGCCATGAGCATTATCATCACATTCCTCGGCGTCGGCATGGTGGCCATCCCCACCGGTATCATTTCCGCCGGCTTCGTCGAACAGTACACCCGCCTCAAGCGCCTCGGCGACTATGCCGAGGAGGAAGACCTGCACTTCATCAAGACCACGCTCCGCAAGGGCGATCTGTGGGTCAATAAAACCGTGCGCGACCTGCACCTGCCGCAGGACATGATCCTCGCGGTCATCCAGCGCGGCAATGATACGATCATCCCCCGCGGCGATGTCATGCTGCGCGCCGGCGACACGCTCATCCTCGGCGCCGAGCACATGAAGGGCGAAAAGCCGATGAACCTGCGCGAGATCACGCTGCGCAAGAACCACGACTGGAACGGCGTCGCCATCAAAGACCTCGACATCTCCCGCCAGTCCTTCATCGTCATGGTCCGCCGCAACAAAAAACTCATCGTCCCCTACGGCAGCCTGATCCTGACCGAAGGCGACACCGTCATCCTCTACAGCAAAGACCACGTAAAACCGAAAGTGACATTCTGACCCGAATAAAACAGATCCGCGAAAGGCAAATCTCGAAATGATCGCCTTTCGCGGATCTTTGCATATTACCGGAAGAATTCCACTTCCACCGTCAAATTCTCCATCTGCGGATTCAACTGCTCAACGAGATAGGCGAGCAGCACTCCCCACATGTGCGAGTATATTCTCTACTTTACAGGTATTTCTTAAATGCCTTAGAAAAGTTATATTTTCCGGGCCTTTTGCACTCGCAATCAGATTGGCTTTCCTAACTGGCGTGCCGAATACAAGACCTGTCAACAGACTTTCAAAGGCCTGCTTTATTCGGGACGATCGGGAACTTATTCTTCCTTCGCCACAATGAAATCTTCTTTTTCGATCGTCATAAGATCATCTTTCGTCGGGGAGTCCAGGGCGGCGAGGCGGTTGGCTTGGCGGGAGATGATGTCTTCGAAGCGGTTGCGGACGTCGCGGCCGTTGCCGAAGTTGTCGTCGCGGTTTTTGTACATGTCCTCGAAGAACTCCTTGGCGTAGGCCTCGGCTTCCTCGGTGAGCTTGTAGCCGTTTTTCTCGCAGCGCATGCGGAACATGGCCATGAGCTCCTCGCCGTTGTAGTCGGGGAAGTACATATATTTATTGAAGCGCGACTGCAGGCCGGGGTTGGAGTTGATGAATTTCTCCATCGGCTCGTCGTAGCCGGCCACGATCACGACGAGATCGTCGCGGTGATCCTCCATCGCCTTGAGGAGCGTTTCGATGGCTTCGCGGCCGAAGTCGTTCTCGCCGCCGGACGCGAGGGAATAGGCCTCGTCGATGAACAGCACGCCGCCGAGCGCGGACTGGATGACCTCCTGCGTCTTGAGCGCCGTCTGCCCGACATAGCCCGCGACGAGACCCGAACGGTCGACCTCGACGAGCTGCCCCTTGCTCAGAGCGCCGATGGCGGCATAGAGCCCGGCCATCAGGCGGGCGACCGTCGTTTTGCCGGTGCCGGGGTTCCCGAGGAACACCATGTGCAGGCTCATCGCGCTGTTCGGCAGGCCGTTTTCTTCGCGCAGCTTGCGTACTTTAATTAAATTCGTGAGATTCTTGACCTCGCGCTTGACCGTGGAAAGACCGACAAGGCTCTCG
>CAZKGZ010000219.1:0-2591 GCA_964552365.1 uncultured Oscillospiraceae bacterium
CAAGCCCATCGCCGCCGCCTGCGCCAAGGACATCGACGACGCCATCGCGAAGTTCGTCAAATAAGCTTTCTCAACTTTTTCATTTTTTCTCTTCCCTCCGCAAAAAGGCGGCCGCCCATCCGGGCGGTCGCCTTTGTTTTTCGGATCATGTGTTGGATAAAACCTGTGAGGCTGCCTCAGATCAGCACCGGAGTGTTGGCTTCCAGCATCAGGCGGAGGACCCGGGCGGCGCTGCGGCGGATGGTTTCGGGAGGCAGGGTGCCGTTTTGCACCGCTTCCGACATGCAGGTGCGGTCATACGCATTGCCGGGCATGATGAGGTCGTTTCCGGCGGGAGCGCATTTTACGGGGTCGGCGGCCTTTTCGTTGGTGCTGCTCCAGTCGGTCATGACGACGCCTTCGAATCCCCACTCGCAGCGCAGGATATCCGTGAGAAGATCGCGGCTGTTTGCGGTGTAAACATGATTCACCATGTTGTAGCTGCTCATGACCGTTCCGGGGCGGCTCTTTTTCACCGCGATCTCAAAGCCCTTCAGGTAGATCTCGCGCAGGGCGCGCTCGGAGACGTTGCTGCTGATGCCGTTGCGGTTATCCTCCGTGTTGTTGCAGCAGAAGTGCTTGATGCAGGTGGTCACGCCATTGCTGCGGTGGACGCCCGATGTCAGCGCGGCGGCCATTTCGCCGGAGAGGACCGGGTCTTCGGAGTAATACTCGAACGTTCTGCCGCCCAAGGGGTTGCGGTGGATGTTCATGCCGGGAGCGAGCCAGACGGTAATGCCGAAGGCTTTCATTTCCTCCCCTACCGCACTGCCGATCTCCCGGAGGAGCTCTTTATTCCAGCTCTGGGCGAGCAGCAGCTCCACCGGCCAGGCCGTAGCATAGCGGTAGACGATCTCTCCGGGAATTTGGGCAAGCTTCGCCTTCATGGCAGTTCCCAGGATGCCCCAGGAATAGCGCTCCGGTACCTCGGCGGGCGCAAAGCCGCCCGTCGGCAGAGCCTTGACCCGATTGACGATGTTTACGCCGGCCGGGCCGTCGGAGAAGACAACATTGCGTATCCCCTTCCCGATCAGGTCGGTCACCGTTTTGCCGGCGGCACCGTGAATATCCAGTGCACCCTTCGGGACATTTTGCAGCGCGCCGCCCAGCAGGAATGCGCTTTGTTCTTCGACGGTCAGGGAATCCAGTATCTCCGTTTCGCGGGCGGTCTCCGTTGCTTCGGGCTCGGTATAGTCCGCTTCTCTCGTCGGGATCGATGCGGCAGGTGCGTGCAGGACGACGGGCGCAGCCGCCGCCTCGCGCTGTCCGCCGGTCGTCAGGAGGGGCATGCTGTCGGTGCAGGCGCAGGCATTGCGGCACTGCACCGTCGTGACCGTCCCGTCCAGCTCGATCACTGCCGCCGCGGCGGTATTCCGGCTCGAATTGCCGATGCGGACAACATAGCTGCCCTTTTCCAGCACCCAGGCGGCCTTCTTTTCATCGTAGCTCGCGCAGTCGGTCAGATCGAAGGTAAGCTTCACCGTCTCCCGCTCGCCGGGCCGGAGCGTGCCGGTCTTTTCAAAGGTCACCAGCCGCTGATATTCCTTATTTTCGCCGGGCACGGACACATAGAGCTGCACGACTTCCCTGCCGGGGACCTTGCCGGTGTTTTCGACGTTCACCGTCACCTCGACCTCCGTGCCGTTCAGCACGGCCGACTCTGCGGTCAGCGCGAAGTCCGTATAGCTCAGGCCGAAGCCGAAGGGATAGCGGACTTCCCTGCGGAAGGAGTCGAAGTAGCGGTAGCCGACATAGATGTCTTCCTTATAGTACTCGTTTTCCACATTGCCGTTGAGGGAGCTGAATTCGGCGCCGAAGGGGATGTCCTCATAGTGCATGGGGATGGTGTCGGACAGCTTGCCGGAGAAATTGACCTTTCCGGAGAGTACATCCGCCAGAGCGTTGCCGCCTTCCTCGCCGCCCTGCACGAACAGCACCACCGCATCGATGCCGGGGATCTCGTCGAGAAAGTCCATCTCGATGTGGCCGCCCACATTGATGACCAAAATCACCTTTTCATAGGATGCCGTCAGGATCTTCAGATTCTCCCGCTCGATGTCCGTGATGTAATAATCGCCCTTTTCCGGCTTCCGGTCGTTGCCCTCGCCGGCCTGACGCATCAGCACATAAACGGCAGTATCGGTGCCGCTCTCCGCCACATCCTCCGCCCGGATGAGACGGCCGCTGGGAAAGCGGTAGACAAAGCTGTGCGCCAGAGGGATGATCTTCGCGGGGTCGGTCATGCCCTTGATCTTCTCCTCCACCATATCGTGATATTCCCGATAGGTGGAAGTATACTCGGCATCGTAGTCATCCAGCCAATTTCGGGTGGTGATCTCAAAGCCCGCGTTCTTCAGGCCGTCCTCGATGTTGACGCTGTAACGCTCCTCCACGCTGCCGCTGCCGAGGCCGCCCTTGATCGTCTTTCTCGCGCCCATGCCGTACAGCGCCACCTTTTTCGATGTCAGCGGCAGGGCGTTGTTTTCGTTTTTCAGCAGCACGAAGCCCTCCGCCGCCGCTCTCCGCGCCAGTGCACGGTTGCGCAGCTCGAG
>CAZKGZ010000220.1:0-2589 GCA_964552365.1 uncultured Oscillospiraceae bacterium
CAAACGTTCAGGAAGTCCAGAAGTACATCACCGTTTCCAACCACACCTACGAAGCCTTTACCTGGAGCGCCAACACCGCATGGTTCGAAGGACTTGACGCCAACACGCAGGAGCTCATCCGCAGCTGCGCAAAGCAGGCCTGCCTGGATGCCAACGTGCAGATCGAGGCCTCCATGGAAGAGATCCTCTCCTCCTGGGGAAACAACGGCTACAACGAAGTCTACCGCCTCTCCGACGATGAGATCGCCGTATTCAAAGAAGCCGTTTCCGATGTTACCAAGCAGTATGCCGCCGAGTACGGCGAGGACGCCTGCTCCGCCTTCGGCATCGTTGCCTGAATTCGATCACAGGCTTCTCTGCTCTGCGAAGAATCCTGTAAAGTCAAAGATACAATATAGGAAAGGAAGTATCCCGTGAAAAAGGCTGTGAAGCTCCTCAACTCGCTTGAGGATTACATACTTGCGGTCATGCTCCTCGTTATGACTGTGTTCGCTTTTATCAATGTCATCGCACGCTACATTTTCCTTGCCTCCCTGCCGTGGATAGAGGAACTCAACCGTTTGGGACTGGTCATCATGTCCTATGCGGGCGCGGCCGTCGCTCTCAAGAACCACTCCCATCTCGGACTTTCCATCATCACCGACCGTCTTTCCCCCAAAGGACAGAAGATCGCCGGACTCTTCAGCTGCGCCTGCGGCGTGTTCTTCTGTGTTGTCGCCGTTTACTACGGTACGCTCATGGTCATAAAGGAGCATGCCAACAATGTCCTGACGCAGGGCATGCAGTGGCCGGAGTATCTGTTCGGCATGTGGCTGCCCATCGGCTGCGCCGTTCTGTGCATCCGCTTTATCCAGTGGGCGGTCTATCTTTTGACCGACCGCGATTTTACCGATACCAGCAAGGAGGGCAATAACGGATGAGTGCTTTGCTTCTTTTCGGACTCTTCTTTGTCCTTCTTTTCCTGAATGTACCCATCGCCATCTCTCTCGGTGTTACCAGCGTCGTCACCACTCTGGCCGTCAAACCGGTCATGATGGCGGCCATCGCCACCAACCTCTATTCCGCGACGAATACCTATGTCCTGCTGGCGATCCCGTTCTTCATTCTTGCCGGCAACATTATGGATGTCAGCGGCATTTCCATTCGCCTTATTAACTTCTTCAATTCCCTTGTCGGTCACACCAGACACGGTACGGCAATGGTCTGCGTCATCGTGGCCTGCTTCTTCGCCGCAATATCCGGCTCCGGCCCGGCAACCGTTGCCGCACTCGGCGGCATCCTCATCCCGGCCATGACAAAATCGGGCTATGACAAGAGCACGAGCGCCGCGCTGATGAGTACGGCGGGCGCGATCGGCATCGTCATTCCGCCGTCCATAACCTTCGTTGTCTACGGTTCCGTCACGGGAACATCGGTCGGCTCGCTCTTTATGTCGGGCTTCATTCCCGGCATCCTCATCGGCATTGCGATCTACTACACCATGGTCATCACATCCAGAGGCCGCGAACTCGTACGCCAGCCGAAAGCCAACGCCGCGGAGCGTTGGAAAGCGTTCAAAGATGCCGTGTGGGGCATCCTTATGCCGGTCATTATTCTGGGCGGCATCTACGGCGGCATCTTCACTCCGACCGAGGCGGCAGCCGTTTCTGCGATCTACGGCTTCATCGTGGGCCTTTTCATCTACCGCTCGCTCAAGCCCAAAGATATCATCACCATCCTGCGCCAGTCCGTTTCTCAGACCGCAGTCGTCATGCTGATCATCGGCTGCGCCGCTGCTTTCGGCAAGGTGCTCACCTTCACCGGCATGGCAAGCGCCGCGAGCCACAGCCTCATTTCCTTCGCACACGGCAACAAGTATCTCTTCCTGCTGATGGTCAACATTATCCTCATCATTGCAGGCTGCTTTATCGATGCAAACTCCGCACTGTATATTCTCTGCCCGATCCTTTTCCCCATTGCGCAGTCTTTGGGCATCGACCCTGTCCATCTGGGTGCGATCATGGTCGTCAACCTGGCACTCGGCCTCATCACGCCTCCTGTCGGCGTCAACCTGTTCACCGGCTGCGGCGTTGCCGGCATCTCGCTCACGCAGATGGTCAAAAAAATATGGCCCTTCGTTATTGCAATGCTTGTCATTCTCCTGCTCGTCACCTACATCCCCGCAATATCGACATTCGTGCCGAATCTGATGGGCTGATATTGCCAAAGCAATATGTCGGAGCAGGGCGTGATAATTATGTTCGAGGTGTAACGATATGAAATACGGTGTTGTAAAGAAACTTACCAAAGGCCTGCTCGTCGCGGCACTTGTGTTCTATGTCGGCACAGCGGTACTTATGAACCGGGGCGCGGACGCATATACTGTGCCCGCCATTACCGCGGCCACGGTGCTGCTCGTCCTGAGCGCTGCCATGCGCCTCGCGTGGCTCCGCTGCCCCCACTGCCGCCGCTACATATCGCATAAGCACCTCGGCGATAAAACCTGTCCCTTCTGCGGCAAAACCCTCGAGATCCAATAAGCCGCACCGCCCAATGCCATCAAAAAGCATTGGGCGGTGTTTTGTCATTTGCCGGAGAGCTCTTGATAAG
>CAZKGZ010000221.1:0-2575 GCA_964552365.1 uncultured Oscillospiraceae bacterium
AAAATTTCATATCAAAACAATATTGAAAATTTTTTTCATAGGTGATACTATGTAGGCACAATAACAGAGCAAGCAAAGGCAGCACCGGACGATTCGGCAAGAGCGATTTGCGAGAGATTTTTTGCCGAATCAAGGAAGAGAGCCGCAGCCATACTTTGTGTATGGCAAGGCTTGATGACGCAGAGTCGGCGGAAAAGATCCGCAAAGCGCCGCAGACGAGATCGTTCGGTGTTGCCTAAAGATTTCCGGGAGGATTCGAATATGGACAGAGAAAAACTTATTGCCGCGCGGCAGTGGGCGCGGGAGGAACTGGACCGCTGCACGAATTTCTGGCTCAAGCACGGCATGGACGAGGTGAACGGCGGCGTTTACACCTGCCTCGACCGCAAGGGCGAGATCTACTCGACCGACAAGAGCGTGTGGATGCAGGGCCGCTGCGGCTGGATCTTTGCGTACCTGTGCCGCGTGTACGGCGTGCGCGAGGAGTGGCTGAAGGCCTCGAAGAGCTGCCTCGACTTCATGGAGGCGCACTGCATCAACCGCGCCGCGGGCGACCGCATGTACTTCACCGTCACGGCCGAGGGCAAGCCGCTGCGTCAGCGCCGCTACTGCTTCTCCGAGGCGTTCTACGCCATGGCGAACGCGGAATACTACGGCGTCACCGGCGAGAAGGAGTGCCTCGAGCGTGCCAAGCGCGCGTACGATCTCTACTGGAACCTCAATCACGGCATGCCCGACCCGACCGGTCTCGGCCCCAAGACGGAGCCGGAGACGCGCACCGGCCGCTCCTTCGGCATCCCGATGATCTATCTCAACGTGACCGCCGTCATGATGCGCGCCGATCCCGAGGGCAAGGCGCTCTACGCCGAGCGCGCGCAGCAGTGCGTGGATGAGATCTTCCGCTATCATGTGCACCCCGAGCTGCACTGCGTGCTCGAGAACGTGGCGGAGGACGGCGAGGCCCGTCTCTACTACACCGACGGCCGCGTGGTGAACCCCGGCCACGACATCGAGGGCGTGTGGTTCCTGCTCGAGCATGCCCGCCGCACCGGCGACACCGAGCTCGTGAAGCGCGCCGCGCAGATCTTCGACTGGGCCATCGCCGCCGGCTGGGACGAGGAATACGGCGGACTGCTCTACTTTGTCGATGCGCTCGGCAAGCCGCCCGAGGCGTATGAGCACGACATGAAGCTCTGGTGGCCGCACGACGAGATCCTCATCTCCTCCCTCATGCTCTACCGCGACACGAAGGACGAGAAGTATCTCGACTGGTTCTACACCACGCTCGACTACTGCAAGAAGCATTTCTCCGACCCCGAATACGGCGAGTGGTACGGCTATCTGCGCCGCGACGGCCTGCCGACCATGCCCTCCACCAAGGGCTCGACCTTCAAGGGACCTTTCCACCTGCCGCGCATGCTGATCATGACCGACCTGACGGCCGGCGAGATTCTCGGCGAATAAGGCAGGGCAGACATGGGGCAGGACAACACGAATGTATTCGAGCGCATCAGCGCGGAATACTACAATCTCACCGCCTCGGAAAAAAAGGTCGCCGACTATGTACTCTCGCACCAGAGCGGCACGCAGGGCATGAGCATATCGGAGCTGGCCGCCGCCAGCGGCGTTGCCGACGCGACCGTGTCGCGCTTCTGCCGGAGCCTGGGCTACAAGGGCTACAACGCCTTCCGCATCGCCGTGGCGAACAGCGTGGCGCAGCGCCCGCAGCAGAACAACCCGCTCTCCGGCGAGGTCGTCGATGAGGACAGCTTTTCCGACGTGTGCGGCAAGCTCTATACGGCGAACGTGTCGGCCATGACGCAGACGCTTGAGCTTGTGCGCGCCGACGACTACATCCGCGCCGCCGATCTCCTCGAGGGTGCCGACAAGGTCATGTGTATGGGACAGGGCGGCTCGATGATCATCGCGATGGAGGCCGCGCATCTCTTCTCCACGACGAGCGGAAAATTCTATCCCGTCAACGATTCGCACATGCAGACCGTCGCCATCGCCACGGCGGGGAAGAACGACGTGATCCTCATCTTCTCCTACTCGGGCGCGACGAAGGATCTCATCGATACGCTCAAGCTCGCGCACCGGCGCGGTCTCAAGTCCATTCTCGTGACGCACTTCTCCAATTCCCCGGGCGCGAAGCTCGCGGATGTGGTGCTCCTGTGCGGCGCCGACGAGAGCCCGCTCCAGCTCGGCTCCGTAGGAGCAAGGATCGCGCAGCTCTATCTATTGGACATTCTCTTCTCCGAACTCTGCCGCCGCAACCTCGACGAGTGCCGCCAGCACCGGGCCAACGTCGCGGACGCTCTGGCGGATAAGCATCTTTGAGGGGCGGAGCTTTCTCCCGCCAAGCCTCCCCTTGTGCACAAGGGGAGGTGGCACCGCCGTATGGCGGTGACGGAAGGGATGGAAAAGCGGGATGCGCTGTTGCTACGATGTCTCGCCGTCCCATCCCCTCAGTCGGCTTCGCCGACAGCTCCCCTTGAGCACAAGGGGAGCCTACGAGATGCGGGGACGCGGCCGCCTGCGGGCGGGGAAACCTCTCAGACGCCGACTGCGTCGG
>CAZKGZ010000222.1:0-2551 GCA_964552365.1 uncultured Oscillospiraceae bacterium
TGACTGAGAGGTTGCCCCGCCGCAGCGGACGCGTCCTTCCCACGTGGAGGCTCCCCTTGTGCTCAAGGGGAGCTGTCGGCGAAGCCGACTGAAGGGATGGATCCCGCCGCAGCGGACGCATCCCCGCCTGTGCTCCTCGCAGAGCAATGAATAGTGAATGGTGAATATTGAATAATGAATAATAAAAAACGGGGGCAAAGCCCCCGCTCCTCAATTCTTTGCTCTTCACTCTTCAATATTCATTATTCATTAAAGTTCCGTTCCACGCGCACGTCCTCGGGGTCCAGGGTGCTGTCCATGATGCGGACGATGTCGGAGAAGGCGGCGCTGCGTTCGGTCACATAGTATTCGGTCGTGCCGGTACCTTCGGCGTCGGCAAACATGGGGTGCAGGGCTTCGGCGAGGGCCTCGCCCACGTCGATCATCCGCACGCCGGGCAGACGCTTTTCGAGCGCGGAGCGGTAGACGGGATAGTGCGTGCAGCCCATGATGAGCGTGTCGACGCCCTCGCCGTCGAAGGCGGTCATGTACCGCGAGCAGATCTCCTCCGCCACGATGTCGTCGGGCGCGATGCCGTTCTCCACGAGCGGCACAAAGAGCGGACAGGCGCGCGAGATCACGCGCGTTTCGGGCGAGACGGCGTGAATGTGCTTCTCGTACGCGCCGCTTTTGACGGTCGCCTGCGTGCCGATGACGCCGACCGTGCCGGTCTTCGTCTCGCGCACGGCTTTTTCCGACGCGCTCTCGATGACGCCGTAAATGGGGAGATCGAATTCTCCGCGCAGCACATCGAGGGAGTTGGAGCTCACCGTGCCGCAGGCGATGACGATGGCCTCCACATCCTTGCGCAGCAGGAAGCGCACATCGTCCTCCGCATAGCGGTTGATGGTCTCGACCGAGCGCCCGCCGTACGGCACGCGCGCGGTGTCGCCGAGATATACCATATCGAGCTGCGGGAACGCTCTCCGCAGCTGCCGCAGCACCGTAAGTCCCCCGATGCCGCTGTCAAAAACGCCGATCCGACGCATATCATCACCTCAAAAGAATTCAAAAGGCAGCGCCCGGTAAGACGCTGCCCTGTATTTTACACTATTGCGGGAGATATTACAACCTCAAAGATTTTCCGTGAGATTTTCCTCGTCGGAGATGATGTTGCGCACCCAGATGCCGCGGCGGAGGAGGATGATGCCGATGGTCATTTTGATGAGCTCGGCGAGGTTCACGCAGATGTAGGTCTCCACGAGCGGCAGGGCGGTGACATGGATGAGCACCCATGCGATCGGCACGGAGATCACCCAGGTGAAGGCGCTGTCCGAGAGCATGGTGATGTAGGTGCGCCCGCCGGCGCGGATGGTCCAGTACGAGGCGTTCGTGATGGCGTGAACCGGCAGGAAGCACGCCGCCACGCGCATGAGCGAGGCCGCGAGCGCCATGATCTCTTCCGAGGTGTTGTAGAGCCGCGGGGCGAGCGGCGCGATGAGGAACATCACGGCGCCCACGGCGGCGCTGGCCGTGCAGCTGAGCGCGGCGAGCTTCGGGCAGTAGTCCCGTGCGCGGTCGAAATCCTCCGCGCCGAGCAGGTTGCCGATGACGATGCCCACCGTGTTGCCCATGGTGAAGATGACGGTGTTGAAAAGGTTGAGCATCGTGGAGTTGATGTTGAGCGCGGCGATGGCGTTCAGGCCGCGGTAGGAGTAGCACTGCGTGAGCATCGTCATGCCGAGCGACCAGAACATCTCGTTCACCAGGAGCGGCAGGCCCTTGCGGGCGATCTTCCCGGCGAGCTTTGTCGGGATGGAGAAGCCGTTGTACAGCCCGCGGATGAACTCCCTCGGCTGCTTCTTGCCGTGCGTGCCGACGGCGATGAGCGCGAATTCCACATAGCGCGAGAGCACCGTGGCGATGGCCGCGCCGCGCACGCCGAGCATCGGGAAGCCGCACTTGCCGTAAATGAGGAAGTAGTTGAATACGAGGTTCACGAAAATGGCGGCGATGCTCGCGCGCATCGGGAGGCGGTTGTCGCCGGTCACGCGCAATATGCTCACATAGGCGCTCGTCATGGCGAAGGCCGGGAGGCCCCAGAGCATCACGTTCAGATAGATCTTGCCTTCGGAGAGCGTGAGCGCAAGGTCGCCGTCCGTGCCGCTCTCGTGCAGGAATGCGCCGATGAGCGTGTCGGGCAGGAGCGAGAGAACGCCGATGGCGAGGGCCGTGAAGCCGAGGCACAGGAGAATGTTGAAGCGGAGCGTATACCGCACGCCCTTCGCGTTGCCGCGGCCGTAGAACTGCGCACCGAATATGCCCGCGCCGCCGACCCCGCCGAAGAGGCAGAGGTTATAGACGAACAGCAGCTGGTTCACGATGGACACGCCGGACATCGACTCCGTGCCGATGCGCCCGACCATGAGGTTGTCCAGCAGGCTCACGAACGTGGAAATGGCGTTCTGCAGCAGCAGCGGCAGCGCCAGCGCCGCGATCAGCTTGTAAAATTCCCGGTTTCCGATGTAGCGTTTCATCGCTTCCTCCGTACGTTGAAAATTGCGGCATTCCC
>CAZKGZ010000223.1:0-2538 GCA_964552365.1 uncultured Oscillospiraceae bacterium
TCAGAGATCCCAGATGGTTTCGGCGTACTGGCGGATGGCGCGGTCGGAGGAGAACATGCCGGCGGCGGCAATGTTGTGAAGGCACTTCCTGCCGAAGGCGACGCTGTCCTTCCGGTCGGTCAGGGCGCGCAGGCGCGCTTCGCGGTAGCTCTCGAAGTCGCGCAGGATGAAATAGTTGTCCGGGCGGTGCCAGCTCGCGCCGTAGAGGATGGCGTCATAAAGCTCCTTCTGGTCGTCGTCCGTCGGGACGGTGCCGTCGATGAGCGTGTCGAGCGCGCGGCGGATGCGGCTGTCGGACTCGTAGAGCGCTTTGGGGTCGTAGGTATCGCGCACGGCGTTATTTTCTTCCACCGTGCCGCCGAAGATGTAGTTGTTCTCCTCCCCCGCCTGCCGCACGATCTCCACGTTCGCGCCGTCGAGCGTGCCGAGCGTCACGGCGCCGTTGAGCATGAGCTTCATGTTGCCCGTGCCGGAGGCTTCCGTGCCCGCCGGAGAGATCTGCTCGGAAATGTCCGCCGCGGGGATGATCTTCTCGGCGTAGGAGCAGTTGTAGTTCTGCACGAACACGATGCGCATTTTGCCGTTGACGGCGGGATCGTTGTTCACGAGGTCGGCCAGACGGTTGATGTAGCGGATGACCGCTTTCGCGCGGCGGTAGCCGGGCGCCGCCTTGGCGCCGAAGATGAACGCCGTCGCGGGCATATCGGCGAGGCCGCCGTTCTTTATCTCGAAATAGAAGTCGGCGAGGCACAGGGCGTTCATGAGCTGGCGCTTATATTCGTGCGCGCGCTTTACCTGCACATCGAACACGAACGAGGAGGGGATGTCCACGCCCTCAACGGCGCGGATGTGCTCGGAGAGCTGGTGCTTCTTTTGATTCTTGACCGCATTGAAGCGCACGGCGAGGTCGTCGGTGATGTGCTCGCGCAGATAGCCGATGCGGTCGAGGTCGCGCAGGAAGCCCTCGCCGATCTCGCTGCGGATGAGCTCGGTGAGCTCGGGGTCGCACAGGCCGAGCCAGCGGCGCGGCGTGATGCCGTTCGTCACGTTCACGATGCGGTCGGGGTACTTTTCGTTCCATGCGCGGAAGAGGTCGCGGCGGAGGATCTCGCTGTGGATCTCCGCGACGCCGTTCACCTTGCGCGACATGTAGACGGAGAGATCCGCCATGCGGGCGCGGCCGTCGCAGATGACGTGCAGTCCCGCGCCGGGCAGCTCGCGCTGCAGCCGCTCCTCGATCTTCTCGAGGATGTCGCAGATCTCGGGCACGACGCTGCGCAGGAGATCCATGTCCCAGCACTCGAGCGCTTCGCCCATGACGGTGTGGTTCGTGTAGGAAAAGACGCTGCGCGTGATGTCAAAGGCGCGGTCGAAGTCGAAGCCCTCGGCCATGAGCAGACGGATGAGCTCGGGGATGGACATGGCGGGGTGCGTATCGTTGAGCTGCACGGCGGCGAACTCGCCGAGGCGGTTCAGATCGCCGTTGCCGGACGACTTGTAGGCGCGCAGAATGTCCTGCAGCGAGGCGCTCGAGAGGAAGTACTGCTGCTTGATGCGCAGGCGCTTGCCCTCGCGCGTGGTGTCGTTCGGGTAGAGCACGCGCGTGATGTCCTCGGCGCGGTTTTTCTCCGTGAGGGCGCGCTCGTAGTCCTGGCGGTTGAAGGCATCGAAATCGAGCTCCCGCTCGGCTTCGCACTGCCACAGGCGCAGCGTGGCCACGTTGTCGGTCTGGTAGCCGATGACCGGTGTGTCGTACGGCACGGCGAGCACGGTCTGGTCGGCAAAGCGCACCTTCACGGTGTGCTTCTCGCGGCGGTAGCTCCACGGGTCGCCGAATTTCTCCCAGTCGTCGGCGGTCTCCTTCTGCGCGCCGTCTTCAAAGCTCTGCTTGAAAAGGCCGAAGCGGTAGCGCAGACCGTAGCCGCTCAGCGGCACGCCGCAGGTGGCGGCGCTGTCCATATAGCACGCGGCGAGACGGCCGAGGCCGCCGTTGCCGAGCGCCGCGTCTTCGATCTCCTCGAAGCACGCGAGGTCGACACCGCGCTCGGCAAAGGCGCGGCGCATTTCGTCGAGAATGCCGAGATTGAAGAGGTTGCTGTACACGAGCCGCCCGATGAGATATTCGGCGGAGAGATAAAACGCCTTGCGCTTTCCGGCGCGGCGGGCGCGGGACCTGGCCCAGTTGTCCGCCACGGCGATCATCACCGCGCGGCCGAGCGCGTTGTGCAGATGCTGGGGCGAGGCCTCGGTGAGACGCTCGTCCTCATCGTACTTGAGCAGCGATTCGGTCGTGTTCAGCAGATCCTGAGGGGAATACATCATACTTTATTTTCAACCCTTTCGAGTGGTTTTCAAGCCTTTTGGAAACGATTCCAAGCTACAGAAAATATTATACCCGATTCATCGCTCTAACGCAACAGCTTTTTCCGGACAAAGTGTCGGGTAATCAATTAATACAGAAAAATACCATGTCATCTCTCCCCCGCCGCCCCGACAAAAATCCCGCCGCATTCGGTCGATACGACAAAACGCGGCGGG
>CAZKGZ010000224.1:0-2519 GCA_964552365.1 uncultured Oscillospiraceae bacterium
GCGGCGGCTTATACGAGCAGGAGGCCGACGAAGAAGCAGAGCTGGGCGGCGCCGTTGACGGTCTGCTCGAGGCGGTTCGTTTTGGGGTCGCTCGAATCCATGCGTACCGCGCAGAAAATCATGAACAGCATGCCGAGCACGCCGAGCGCGAAGAAAATGCACGCCGGAAATCCGGTCAGCCCCGCGAGGATGGCCTCGCCGCTCAGCTTCGCGCGCCCTGCGATGAGCGCCGCGATCATGAGCGCGAAGCCGACGGGCATGAGGATGCGCATCTGCACGAACATCGGCCAGATGTTCTTTTTCTTCACGGCGGCGATCAGCTTCCACAGCACCTTTACCACGCCGGACGCCAGGCAGACCGCCGCGCCGAGCGTAAACAGCGCGCTGTCGAAAAGATCGCCCACCCGCACGGCGGCAAGGCCGAAGAACACCACGGGGATAAGGTCGGTGAGCGCGAGCGCTACGCCGAAGCCCTCGGGGACCGTGTCTTTGGTCATCTTATTCCGAACTTTTCCGCTCATGCCTTCCGCTCCTTCTTCGCCTCGCGGCGGATCGCGGCGATGCCGATGATGTTGGTGACGATGGTGGCAAAATCAAAGACGGCGGTCACATAGTTCTGGAAATAGATGTCGTAGATGAGCCAGCAGACGGTGGTGAGGATGATGACGGTCTTGAGCGTGATCTCGCTCTTGGAGTCGAGGTACCACGTAAAGGCGCAGGTCGCGACGGCGGGGAGCAGTCCGATCCAGCCGCTGTCGTTGAAGATGAGCACGAGCGCCACCTGCACCGCGATGCACCCGATCTTCCACGGCAGGGTGAATTCGCGGCGCATGCAGAAAATGTTCCGCGCGATGCCGATCGCGTTGGACGTGACGGCGGTATACGCGCCGAGGATCAGGTTCGACGCGCCGAGCAGCCCGAACTGCGCGCACTGAAGCAGAAGGATCTTTTTGCGCGTCTTCAAAAGCCCCGCAAACACCATGCACAAAGCGCCCGTCAGCGCCACAATATTACCGAGAAGGACCCTGTTCATCCGAAACCTCCGAGAATTCAATAAAAACAAGCGGTATTATAAATCACAGCCGCTGCCGGCACAATAATGAATATTGAATAGTGAATAGTGAAAAGTGAAGAATTGCGCTGCGGCCGCCTTCGCCCCGCAAGTATTATTCATTATTCATTATTCAATTTTCACCATTCACTAAAGCCGTAGCGCCATGCCGTCTGCGGCGCCTCTCTAACCGAAAAATCCGTGCTTCCTTTTTGCGGGAAGCACGGACATTTTCAAGCGGTTGCTTTGAGTTGAAGCCGGGAATTATTCGCCGCGGACGGAGGCGATGTGGGCGAGCAGGCGCATCATGTTGCAGGTGAAGCCGTACTCGTTGTCGTACCATGCGCAGAGCTTCATGAAGTGGCCGTTCAGAGCCAGGCCGGCCTGAGCGTCGAAGATGCTGGAGTGGGTCTCACCGATGATGTCGGAGGAGACGATCGGCTGATCTTCGTAGGCCATGACTTCCTTCAGCTCGCCTTCGCAGGCGGCCTTCATGGCGGCGCAGACTTCCTCGTAGGTGGTCTCCTTGGCGAGAGACACGGTCAGGTCAACGATGGATCCGTCCGGAGCGGGGATACGCATGGACATGCCGGTCAGCTTGCCCTGCAGCTCGGGGATGACCTTGCCGACAGCCTTGGCGGCGCCGGTGGTGGAGGGGATGATGTTGTCATAGGTGCTGCGGCCGAGACGCCAGTTCTTCTTGGAGTACTCGTCGACGATGCTCTGGGTGGCGGTGGCGGCATGAACGGTGGTCATGAGGCCTTCCACGATGCCGAAGTTGTCCTGCAGGACCTTCGCCATGGGGGCGAGGCAGTTCGTGGTGCAGGAAGCGGCGGAAGCGCAGTTCAGGTCGGCGGTGTAGGTCTTGTGGTTGACGCCGTAAACGAACATCGGGGTCTTGTCCTTCGCGGGGGCGCTCATCAGCACGAACTTCGCGCCGGCGTCCAGGTGGGGCTGTACGCTCTCAGCGGTGAGGAACTTGCCGGTGCACTCTACCACGTAGGGAACGCCCAGCTCGCCCCAGCCGAGGGTGGAGGGGTCACGGCTGCTCAGGAGCAGGATGGGCTTGCCGTCGACGATGAGGTGCTTCTCATCGTAGGAGACGGTGCCTTCCCACTTGCCATGAACGGAGTCATGGGAGAAAACGTATGCGATCTGCTCAGGAGTCTTGTCGGGGGCGTTGATGGCAACGACCTCCATGTCGCCGCGGCGAAGAGCCACGCGCGCTGCGAGACGACCGATGCGGCCGAATCCGCTGATACCGATTTTGATCATTGATATATCCTCCTTGAAAAAATTTTAATCTCTCTTCTAACCGTGCGCATTGTACTACATTTTTCCGTTCAGCACAAGTGGCGAAATAAAGAAAATTCAATTTTTACAGACAATTTATTAGCAATTTTGTATAGAAAAAATCAGATTCCGTTACAAATGCGCGAAATTGTTTCGCATTTGAGGAAACGTTTCC
>CAZKGZ010000225.1:0-2497 GCA_964552365.1 uncultured Oscillospiraceae bacterium
TCGGATCTCCTCTTCGGATGAGATATTCGGTTCTTAACGATTTCTTTACCCTGCTGCAGAATCGTCGGCGGTGGTGTCGGTGATGTCGAGGCCGAACTCGTCGGTCACGACTTCCTCGTCCACAGGTTCGAGCTCTTCGGTGGAGATGAACTCGCTCATCCACGCCTCCTCCGGGAGGCCGGCCAGCAGGCCGGGGATGTTCACGATGATGCCGTCCATGCTGTACGGCAGTTTGATATTGCAGATCGCGGTCATCTCATTGCCGCCCTTTTCCTGCGTGATGACGAGTTCCATCTCGAAGTTCGCGCCGATGCAGGTGGACGAGCCGCGCTCCTTATCATAGAGCTTGGCGATGCGCTCGCCGCCGACATACACCTCTACCTTGTAGGGCGTGTCGTAGGTCTCGCCGTTGTACTCGAGCTTTTTGTTGTCGATGTACACGGTGTGGCCGCGGCCGAGGAAGTACATCAGCACGCCGATGCCGATGAGCGCGGCGATGAAGGCGAAACGGATGATGAACGTCTTTTTGTTTTTCATGACTGTTCCTCCTGCTCTGCCTGCAGCCGGTGCGCATTCAGGCTCTTCTGCTTGCGCTTCTTCGTTTCATACATGATGAGGGCGATGGTGATGACCGCGTAGGACACGAACACGCGGAAGTACTCGCCGATCATGGAGTCGCCGGTGATCTTTGTGCCGGCAGACGGTGCGACGATGAACATCGTATGGAAGAGGATGACGCCGAGGAACACGTTGCCGATGGACGCCTTGTCGACCGAGGCGCCGCCGACGAGCAGCGCGGCGATGCAGAACATGCCGATCTGCGAGTGGGACGAGTAGGTCGAAATGTTGCCCATGTTCTGGAGGTAGAGGATCATGCCGATGCCGGAGAATACGGTGGACATCACGATGGAGATGATGCGCGTGCGCTCGACCTTGATGCCGGCATCGCGCGCGACTTCCATATCCTGTCCGACGGCGCGCATGTCCTGGCCGAGCTTCGTCTTGCGGAACCACACGATGAAGAGGCAGAACACGCCGATGATGATAAAGCTGAGCACCGGGATCTTCACGCCGCCGATGTTGACGGCGAGGAGGTTGTCGATGCACTGGCGCATATTGAGGAGGCTCACGGTGTTGCGGATGCCGTAGCCGCGCGGCAGCTTGATGGAGTAGTGCTTGATGGGGATGATGGAGCCCATCATGTAGAGCACGACGAGCTGGTAGACGCCGTTGATGAAAAAGCTGATGATGTAGCTCGTGATCATCTCGCGGCCCTTGGACATATTGAGCAGCTTGCCGCACAGGAGGCCGAGCAGGATGGAAATGGGGATGGACACGATCATCGCGAGGACGACGCCCGGGATGCCCCAGACCTGCCAGTCGGCCACGAAGATGAGGGCGATCTCGCCCGCCATCGCGCCGAGGGTCATGCCGAAGTTCAGTCCCATGCCCGCCATGATGGGGAAGAGCAGGCAGAGGATGAGGAAGATGTTGCGGCCCATGCGGGTGACGATCTCATTGATGAGGTAGCTGGCGGAGAAGCCGGAGATAGGGATGCAGAAAATGCAGATGAGCACGAACATCAGCGGCACGGAGTTGTTCTGCACGAACTTCAGGAGCTTTTTGCCGAAAGGAACGGCGGCTTGATTCTTTGCGTTATTTTTCATTTCTTCGGCCCCTCATTCTTTCTCGTCAGAGCATAGAGGATCATACCGTTGGAGATAATGATGCGGATGACCTCGCTCATGTCCATGTGGATCACGGAGTTCATAACCGACGGCGTCATGGTGACGATGCCCTGATAGAGGAACGTGCCGATGATGACGTTTGCGATGGTCGCCTTGTTGACCGATGCGCCGCCGATCAGGATGGCGGACACGGCGGGCAGCGCCATATAGAACGGCGCGTTGTAGATCTGGATGAAGCCGAAGCCCTGCTCGTACACGAGGATGCCGACGGCGGCGAGCCACGTGCTCATCACGACGGAGAGCATGCGCATCTTATTGACATTCACGCCGGCCGCCTTGGCAAAGGTCGGGTTCGAGCCGACAGCCGTCATGGCAGTGCCGGTCTTGGTGTGCAGGAACGCCCACATGAAGAATGCAAGCAGTGCGAAGAAGAGGAGCGTTCCGGTCGGGATGACGAGGTTGCCGATCCGGATCTGCAGGAAGTTGGCGAGCACCTTGTCATAGAAGCCCTCGAGGGAGATCGTCGTGCGCAGGCCGGTGCCGGAGAAGCCCCAGACCATCGTCGGGCTCTTATAGGGCAGCAGCAGCCACATCATGCACATGAACGACACGGACGAGAAGCCGACATACGTGGCGATCATCATCTCGCCGCCCTTGATCTTGTTGAGGAGCCAGCCGTAGACGATGCCGAGCACGAGGGCAAACGGCGTGGCGATGACGATGGCCATCACGAAGCTCAGCGTTCCGGTGAAGCCGAACTCGATGGAGAGCGTCGCGCCGAGAAGGCCGGAGATGATGCCGAGCGGCAG
>CAZKGZ010000226.1:0-2497 GCA_964552365.1 uncultured Oscillospiraceae bacterium
CCAAACGAAGCAAAGCCCCTCAAACGAGAGCCCAGCGCAGCGGGTCTCGTTTGACACTCAGTAGAGTGAAGAGATGATATCGACGCACTTATCGATGCCGAGGGTGCCGGAATCGAGGATGATGTGGTAGTGGTTCATGTTGCCCCACTCGAGGTCGGTGTAGAACTGGTAGTAGAGCGCGCGGCGTTTGTCCTTGTCGCGCAGACGCTTTTCGGTCGGCTCCTCGGTCTCGCCGTACTTCTCCACGATGCGCTTGGCGCGCTTCTCGAAGTCGGAGTGGATGAACACCTTGAGAAGGTCGGCGGTGTTCTCCAGAATGGCGTCGGCGCAGCGGCCGACGATGACGCAGCTCTCCTTCTGGCCGATGTCGAGGATGATGCGGCGCTGGATGGCCCACAGGTAATCCTGGTTGGTCGGCACGCCGAACGAGCGCACGGAGGAGAACGCCACGGCCGTCCAGCTGCTGTGGGTGGCGTATTCGCTCTCGTTGGTGATATATTCCTTGGAAAGGCCGCTCTCCTCGGCGAGCTTATCGATGAGCTCCTGATCGTAGCAGGGGATGCCGAGGCGCTCGGCGACCTTGCGGCCGATGGTGCGTCCGCCGCTGCCGAACTCGCGTCCGATGGTAATGATGCGTTTCTTTTCCGATTCCATTTTCATATCCTCCTTTTTAAGGGCAGGTTGGTTTGTACTTCCGATGGCTTTATTATAGCACACTTTTGCGCATAGGAAAAGAGAAAATTATTTCTCGTCGCTCTCGTTGTTTTCCCGGACGAGGGCGGCGTGGTAGAGGTCGTTGCGGCTCTGACCGGTCTCGCCGGCGGCGCGCTTGGCGGCGTCCTTGAGCTTCATGCCCTCGGCGCGGTACTGCTCCACAAGCTCGAGTGCCTCCTCGAGCGGCAGACGCGGGCCGCGCTCGGCCGGTGCGCCGCGGATGACGAGCACGAATTCCCCGCGCGGACGCTCGGCGGTGTAGTGCTCGAGAGCCTTCGCGATGGTGGTGCGGACGATCTCCTCGTGGATCTTCGTGAGCTCGCGCCCGAGGGCGATGTCGCGGTCGCCGAGTACCTCGAGAAGGTCGCCGAGCGTCTCGACGAGCTTGTGCGGTGCTTCGTAGAGGACCATCGTGCGGTGCTCGTGACGGAGCGTTTCGAGATGCTCCTTGCGGGACTTGTTCGATGTGGAGAGAAAGCCCTCGAAGGTGAAGCGCTGCGTCGGCAGACCCGACATGGCGAGGGCCGTGATGACCGCGCTCGGCCCGGGGGCGGCGGATACCGTGATGCCGTGCTCGCCGCACAGGCGCACCAGCTCCTCGCCGGGGTCGGAAATGGCGGGCATGCCCGCATCGGATACGAGCGCGCAGCTCTCCCCGCCGAGCAGGCGCGGGATGATGAGGGCGGCGCTTTCCACCTTGTTGTGCTCATAGTAGCTGATGAGCGGACGGCGGATGCCGAAGTGGTTGAGGAGCTTGAGCGTAACGCGCGTGTCCTCCGCGGCGATGAAGTCGACGCTCCGCAGCGTCTCCACGGCGCGCGGCGACAAATCGTTCAGATTCCCGATGGGCGTACCCACCAGATAGAGTGTTCCGGCCATAGATCTATGCCTCCCATAGGCAGATTTTTCGATATTCGCTCGTTTCGCGCCCGTCACGATCGCGGAGCAGCACGCTCTCGCGGACGATGTCCCGCTCCGGCGCGCCTTTCACGGCTTCGAGCAGGAAGATCGGTGCGGTCTTTCCGGGCGCGGAAAAGACGGTGCATCGCCGCACGGCGGTCAGGTTTGCCTCCCGAAGTGCCGAGAGGATCTCCGGCTCGCGCTCCGTGCGGTGGACGAGATAAAAGCTCCCGCCGTCCTTCAGGTACCGCGCGGCGGCAGTGCAGAGCTCCGCGACGGTCGCGGTCTCGGTGCGCTGCGCGGCGCGCTCCGGGTCGGGCGATACGGCGCCGCAGCCCGCGCGGAAATACGGCGGGTTGCTCACGAGGAAGTCCATGCTCCCCGGCTCAAACGGTGCTCGGCGGTAATCGGCCGGCACGGCTTCGCCGCGTCCGGTCAGACCGAAACGGCGCAGATTTTCGCGGCAGGCCTCCACGGCGCTCTCGCGGATGTCGATGCCCGTCATATGCCGCCCGGTGCCGTACAAAAGCAGCAGAAGCATCACGGCCCCGCTGCCGCACCCGAGGTCCGCGCCCCGCGTCCCCCGCGCATTCCGCGCAAAGTCCGCCAGCAGCAGCGCATCCGTCCCCGCCCGCTCCCCGTAAAAGAGCGTCCAATCCATTTTGTGTTCCATGCTCCCATTATACCCGAATTTCGGTTTTTTTCAAGGCGAATTCCCTTAGCGTCCGGGGCATTCCCTTATTTTTGCGGTGAAAATAAGGGAAGCTTTAGTAAGCTGAAGTGAGAATTGCCCACAGGCCGAGCAGGGCGGCCAGGAAAAGGATATTGGATACGGTGAAGGTGCGGAAGTAGCGGCCTTTGGTGTCGGGGAGGGCGCGGGCGA
>CAZKGZ010000227.1:0-2473 GCA_964552365.1 uncultured Oscillospiraceae bacterium
CCGCATCGGCGGCAGAAACATAGCCCTCGTCCTGTCCGGCGGCAACATCGACGGCGATGTGCTGTTCGAGCTGATGAAAAAGTACCCGGAGGCGTGACGGGGACGGGGCCTGCAGGCCGGGGCGCGAACAGGCCCGCTGCACAGAGAGCGTTTTTCCGCAAAGCGCCGCAGACGACACGGTGCGGCGCTGCCTTGAGCCGTGATATGCCGTAAGCGAAAACCGGACCGAAGCCGCATGCCCCAAAAAGAATTGACCGCCGTCCCGGCGAGCAGCAGCTCATTGAGACGGCGGCCTTTTATATGTTCGGAGATTTCGCGCTTGTTTTCACCCGGCAGATGCCGTGCCGCTGCTTTTCCGCCGCGCAGGCGGAGATGATCGCTGCGGACGGTTCCCGGGCGTCCGGCTTCACATTGCAAACACGACCTGGAGGAAATTGTAGAGTCCCACGATCCAGGCACTGTAGGTGTGGCCGGCGCCGGGGATCTGGGTGAACCAGGCGTTTTCGCCGTCGGTGAGGCCGTCTACGCGGTCGGTGAGCTCGATGAACTGGGCGCGGTGGAGCTTCGACATGGAGTCGCTCGTGCCGATGCTGTTATAGAAATAGCGGATGGGGTAGGCGCTGTTCGCGTCGCTGTTGAGCGCGTCCACGGCGAGATCGACATAGCAGTCGCTCCCCGAGAAGCAGCCGAACCAGGCAAAGCAGTCGAGACACAGCGGCATGATGGAGTTGTAGGCGTAGATGGAGCCCATGGAGAGGCCGGCGTACGCGAAGTGGTCGCGCGCGGCGGTGACAGACTCGATGCTGCCGTCCGCGGCATAGGTGGAGTAGCGCTCGATGATGGCGGGCAGAATGTCCTCGCGCAGCTCGCGGGTGAACTGCTCCTCGTCCTTCTCGCGCGTGTAGCGCGAATAGTCGTTGGAGAAGCGGTAGAATGTCGGCGTCACGATGATCATTTCGCGCGCCATGCCGGAGGCGATGAGGTTGTCCACCATGCGGTTCGTGTGCACATAGAAGTCCGCGCCGTATGTCGTGTAGACGAGGTTGTCGCCGAACCAGTAGGTCTCGTTGCCGTTCGTGCCGTGGAGGAGGATGAGCACGTTGTACTGCTTTGAGCTGTCGTAGCCGTACGGCAGGTACACGGTCATATTCTTATAGAACGGCTCGTATCCGTAGCCGAGGCGCTCGTACACATAGTCGTGCGTCTGGTACGTAATGGTCTCAAGCGTGCCGGGGCGGCTGCTCGAGGTGAAGAACGACTTTTCGACGGCGGTGTCGGTAAAGGCCGGCACGCGGCCGCACATCGGGCACTTCGATGTCGTGTAATTGTGCCCCACGGTCTGCCCGCAGGTGAAGCACACGCACGAGTCATAGTCGTGCTCCTCGTGCGCGCACGGCGTGCCGCAGGCAACGCATACGCCGTCCGTCCAGCCGGGATGATCGCACGCGGGCGCTTCTCCGGCGGGCTGCACGGTCCCGGACGCTTCGGGCGCGGGGGAGGGCTCGCTCTCGTCATCGGCGGCCATGGCTCCGGGGACGGCGAGCGCGGCGAGGATGAGGATGAGCGCGAGGGCGCGGCGCAGAGCTCTCATTTATACTGCACCGGCGGGCGGTAGTTTTCGAAAATGACGGTGTCGGCGTGTGCCTCTTCGTCACGGTCGTGTGCCGTCCAGGTGACGCGCATCGCGCCGAGCGCCTCGGCGAGCTTCACGCCGAACGACTTTTTGCCGAGCCCATGCGCGATGAACTGCGGGCGGCCGATGCAGCCGATGAGCATGCGGCTCGAGAACCACGCGCCGATGCCCTTGCCGAGCTCCTTGTAGGAGGAGGTGAGCTGTCCGCGCAGGAGGTCGGGCGCATGGAAGCGGAACCACGCGACGATGAACGGGTCAAAGCTCTCCACGCAGAAATTGCCGCTGTAGGCGTCGATGATCGAGAGCACCTTGGAGCACAGCTCACGGCCGCGGCGGTCGGGCGAGGCCTTCACCTCGACGATGACGGGCACGCCCGCGTCGGCGAGGATCTTGAAAGCGTCTTCAAAGCGGGGCACGCGCTCCTCGGTGCCGCCGAGACGGTACTGCTGCAGCTCCGCAAAGTCGAGCGACTCCACGGTCACGTCCGCGCCGGTCATGCGGGAGATGTTGCTGTCGTGCGAGACGACCACGATGCCGTCGCGCGTGAGGCGCGTGTCGAGCTCGCAGCCGTAGCCGGCCGCAGCGGCGGCGCGGAAGGCGGCGAGAGAGTTCTCGGGGATGCCGGCCGCGGCGTCATAGAGTCCGCGGTGGGCAATGTTCTGCCCGCGGAACGGGAAGCGCTGCGATGCGCTCGAGCGGCCCGGCGCGATGAGGAATCCGTACAGCGCAGCCCCCGCCCCCAGTGCGGCGGACGCATACGTCACGGCTTTCTGAACGGTCATTTTTTTCTTTTTCATGAATATCACCTCGTGATAGTAATTGCATTTGTAAGGAAGCCGG
>CAZKGZ010000228.1:0-2461 GCA_964552365.1 uncultured Oscillospiraceae bacterium
GCATTTGTCGAAGATGGCGGCGCATTGGGCTTTGTGGGCTTCGCTGCTGCACTTCGAGGCGATGACGGCGGCGATCAGGCCGACGAAGAACGCCGGGACGAGCTCGTAGACGCCGGTGGATTCCTTGAGGAAGGCGAGCCACAGGACATCGACCGCGGCACCCGCGACGATGCTCGCCGCAGCGCCCGAGAACGTGAAGCCGCGCCAGAAGAGGGCGAGGACGATGACCGGGCCGAATGCCGCGCCGAAGATGCCCCATGCGTTTTCCACGAGCGACATGATGGTGCCGCAGTCGGGGTCGTTCGCGATGAGCAGCGCGGACACGGAGATCACGATGACGACGATGCGGCCGACCCAGAGCATCTCCTTGTCGGAGACCTTGCCCTTGCGGATGACGGGCTTATAGACATCGCTCGCGAACGCGCTCGAGGCGGCGAGGAGCTGGGAGTCGGCGGTGCTCATGGCGCCGGCGAGAATGGCGCTGAGGAGGATGCCGGAGATGAGGCCGAGCCACGGGCCGGTGAAGATCTTGCGGACCATCGTGATGAAGATGACGGAGCTCTCCTGATCGTCGCCGAGGAAGAGGTGCGCGACAACGGACACGACCACGGCAAACACCAGAATGAAGAACGTCCAGCCGATGCCGACCTTTGCGGCCTTCTTGAGTTCCTTGTCGGACTTGATGGACATGAAGCGGATGATGATGTGCGGCATGCCGAAGTAGCCGAGACCCCAGCCGAGGCCGGAGAGGATGTCCTGCCAGGAGCCGGTCATGTTCCAGAAGCCTTCGGGCACGGTGCCGGCGGTGACGCCGGTCTTGCCCATGATGCACAGCGCGACGATCGGCGCGGCGAAGAGGGCGCCGAGCATGAGGAGTCCCTGGAAGAAGTCCGTCCAGCAGACGGCGTTGAAGCCGCCGAGGAACGTGTAGCCGACAATGATGATGGCGGAGGCGTACATGGCGTACTTTGCGGGGACATTCAGAACGGTCTCGAACAGGGTGCCGCACGCCTTGATGCTGCTCGCGGAGTACACGGTGTACGCCACGAGGAAGATGACGGCGCTGATGACCTGCAGCGCGCGGGAGCCGGAGCCGAAGCGGTTCGTGAGGAACTGCGGAATGGTGATGGAGTCATCGCACGCGACCGAGAACGAACGCAGACGCGGCGCGACAAAGATCCAGCTGAGCGAGTAGCCGATGAGCAGGCCGATGGCGATCCACGTCTTGCCCATGCCGTAGGAATAGATGGAAGCCGGCAGGCCCATGAGCACCCACGCGCTCATATCGCTCGCGCCGGCGGAGAGAGCCGCGACCCACGCGCCCATCTCGCGTCCGCCGAGGAAGTAGTCCTTCTCACCGGCATCCTTGCTGCGAAGGAAGAACCATACACCGATCGCCAGCATGAAGAGCAGGTACAGTACAAACATCAACAATTCCGAGAAATTCATTTTTCTTACCCCTTGACATTCGACACATTACGATTTATAATGTGTAACATTACCGATAGAAATGTTATGGGCGTACTATACTCCATCTTTCACAAAAAAGCAAGAGGAAATTTTCAAATGGACACAAAAAAATATGAGGTATTTGAAAAAACCGTAGAATTGTCCTCGCTGACGAAGGCGGCGGAGGAGCTCGGCATGACGCAGTCGGGCGTGAGCCACATCATCGCGGCGCTCGAGGAAGAGTTCGGTTTCCCGCTCCTCACGCGCAGCCGTGTCGGCGCGCGGCTCACGCCGGAGGGCGAAAAGGTGATGCCGTTCATCCGCGACATTCTCCGCTCGCAGGAGCAGCTCGACCAGACGGCGGCGGATCTGCGCGGCCTCTCGCAGGGCACGGTGCGCATCGCGACATTCACGAGCGTGGCGGTGCACTGGCTGCCGGGCATGATGCAGGAATTCCAGACGCTCTATCCGCGCGTGGACTTCAAGCTCTTCAACGGCGACTACCACGATGTGGACCGCTGGCTCACGGACGGCAGCGTGGACATCGGCTTCATCACGCTCCCGACGACGCTCCGGTGCGAGTGCATCCCGCTGCGCGAGGACCGCATCCTGGCGATCCTGCCGGAAAACCATCCTCTCGCGCAGAAGGATGTTTGCCCCGTGAAGGAGGTCGCGGCGCTGCCGTTCATCTCCCTGCTCGAGTCCTCGGACGACGACTCCCGCCGCGCGCTCGATGCCGCCGGGGTGAAGCCGAACGTGCGCTTCACGACGAAGGACGACTACGCCATCCTCGCCATGGTCTCGCAGGGGCTCGGCGTGAGCATCGTGCCGGAGCTGCTGCTCGAAGGCCACCGCGAAGGCATCGCCGTGCGCGAAATGACGCCGAGCGCGAGCCGCACACTGGCTCTCGCCGTTCCCGCCGGAGACCGCGCCGGCCCCGCCACCCGCCGCTTCGCCGAATTCGCCGTCGAATGGGTAAAGAAAAACGCCCCCACCGCAAAGTAAGGGACGA
>CAZKGZ010000229.1:0-2441 GCA_964552365.1 uncultured Oscillospiraceae bacterium
CGAAAAGCAGCTTTTACCGTGCCTTCACCTCCTACTACGGAAAAACGCCCGCCGAGTATAAGGACCGCCCGGGCGAGGGAGAGGCGTAAAACACGAGCCGAAGTTTTTTCGGAAAATGCTTTCGCAGTCCTGTTTATCGGACTCTTCCTGTCATATTATAGGAGTGTAAAGCGAAACACGGACGATTTTTTGAGGAGGAGCGAGATATGGGTTACGAAGTGCATATCATTCTGGATCTGGAGTTCAACCCTTCGGCGAAGGAGAACCGCGACCTGCTGCGGCAGGAGATCATCGAGATCGGTGCCGTCAAGCTCAACGCGCAGATGGAGGAGATCGGACGCTTTTCCTGCTTCGTGAAGCCGGAGCTCAACCGCGTGGTCGATGCAAGCATCGTGCGTCTCACCGGCATCCGCACCGAGGATGTGATGAACGCCCGCCCGTTCGAGGAGGCGCTCCGCCTCTTTTCCGAGTGGGTCGGCCCCGGTCGGGCGCGCATCTGCTCCTGGAGCGACAACGACCTCCGGCAGGTCCTCGACGAGTGCTATATCAAGGATGTCCCGTTCCCGGAGAACTTCGGGCACTGGATGGATCTGCAGAAGGTCTATCAGTACATCATCCGCTACCCGCTCAGCCGCAGTCTGGCGCTGCACCGCGCCGCCGAGCTCCTCGGCGTGAGCTTCTCCTCCCGCCTCGCGCACCGCGCCATGTACGACACCGAGGTCACCGCGGAGATCTACCGCATCATGTGCTCCGACGGCTTCGTCGCCCGCCAGCGCGCCGCGGAGACCGCCGTCGTCACCAACAAAACGCACACGACCTTCTCCGTCGGTGCCGAATGTGCCGAAGCCCTCGCCGCCCTCCTCAGCAGCTTCACCGCCGCGTGAGATCCCGGGCGTCTGCCGGCAAAAAAAGGGTATGTGCCTTTGCGGTACATACCCTTTCGGCTTCGTGTCCGGCATTGCCCGGATCGCATGAAGCGCATCAATTCGCACAATATGCGGTTTTCGCCGGTGTGCTGCGGCGGTTTGTCTTTTCTCCCAGTGCTCTCCACTCATGCACGAGGAAGGCGATCGACAGGATGCCGACCAGGAGGCTCGAAAGCGTTCCGGCATAAAGCAGGCCGTCAACGCCGTACATCTCTCCCAGGATCAGCATGGCCGGGACCTGAACGATGATCTGCCGGAACATGACCAGCGCCGTTGCACTGAACGGCTTGCCGATGGACTGCAGGAAAGAGCTGGCCACCATCTGAAAGCTGTCGAGGAAGATCAGCATGAGGAAGATGCGCAGGCATTTCACCGCGAATTCATTGTAGAGGGGATCCGCCGAGCCGAAAATACGGACGACGCTCATCGGAGCGAGCTGGAACCAGACCGTCGCGATGCCCATGAGTGCCGCAGAGAAGATCACCAGCCGCTTTAAGATCTGCCTGACACGGCTGCGGAGATCCCGCCCGTAGTTGTAGCTGATAATGGGCTGCGCGCCGGAGCAGAGGCCGGTGATGGCGTTCTGCAGCATGGTAAACACCTTCATGATGACGCCCAATGCCGTCAGCGGGATCTCGGCGCCGTATTTGCTCAGCGCTCCGTATTTGACAAGAAGATTGTTCTGGAAATAGAGAACGACCACGATCGCAAGCTGTGTCACGAAGCTCGAAAGGCCGAGCCTCGCCGTCTTCGGAATGAACCGGAGACAGCCGGCGAAGGAGCGTTTCGTGAGCTGCAGCGTTCCCTTTTTTCGGGCGAGATACACAATGCAGACAAGAGCGCTGGCTGCCTGCCCCAGGACCGTGGCGATGGCCGCGCCCTTCACGCCCCAGTGGAAGCCGTAAATGGTCAGCGGGTCGCCGATCATATTGACCGTAAAGCCGGTGAGCATACTGAGCATGGCGGTTTTCGGCCCGCCGTTTCCGCGGACGATGCTCATCGCGCCGCAGGGGAAGATGTTGAAGATCGTTCCCGCGACGATAATGTATCCGTAGTCCAGCGCATACGGCATAATATCATCCGTTGCTCCGAACAGACGGCAGAGCGGCTGCAGGAAGGCCGTCAGGAGAATGCTCAGCGTGACGCCGGATATCACCAGGGCGGTAAGCCCCGCCGCCATGCCTTTTTCCGCTTCCTCCCGCTTGCCCTCGCCGAGCTTCAGGTTCATATAGCTGGCTGTGCCGTCGCCGATCAGCAGACCGATGGCGATGGCCAGCTGCGTCAGCGGGAAGATCACATTCGTCGCACCGTTCCCGAGATACCCGACACCGTTTCCGATGAAGATCTGATCCACCATATTGTAGAGTGCGTTCAGAACGAGCGAGATCACGCTGGGGACGGAGAACATCACCAGCAGCTTCCCGATCTTTTCGTGTTCATATTTCTGTTCAAGTGTTTCCATAATTGCCTCCTGTGATTTTATCCATATCAACTAATTAGAAAGCTAACTATATG
>CAZKGZ010000230.1:0-2426 GCA_964552365.1 uncultured Oscillospiraceae bacterium
TGTAAGGGATGGATCGAATTGGGTATCGGAAATGTTCTTTCGCTGCTTGGCGGCGTGGCGCTGTTCCTGTTCGGCATGGGCGTTATGGGCGACAGCCTGAAGCTCGTGGCGGGGCAGCGGCTGGAGATCATTCTCTATCGTCTCTCCAACACACCGCTCAAGGGCGTTCTGCTCGGCACGGCGGTCACGGCGGTCATTCAGTCCTCGTCCGCCACATCGGCGATGGTCGTCGGCTTCGTGAACTCGGGCATGATGAAGCTCACGCAGGCCATCGGCATCGTTCTCGGCGCGAACTTCGGCACCTCGGTGACCGGCTGGATCCTCTGCCTTTCCTACATCAGCAGCAGCGACGCGCTCGCGCTTCTGAGCTCCTCCACGATCACCGCGATCGCAGCGCTCGCGGGCATTCTGCTGCGCATGCTCGGCAAGACCTCCGAGAAGCGCCATGCGGGCGACATTCTCCTCGGCTTTGCCGTTTTGATGTACGGCATGCAGGCGATGTCGAGCGCCGTCTCCCCGCTCAAGGAGAACGAAGCGTTCCTGCATCTCATGACCATGTTTGAAAACCCGATCCTCGGCATACTCATCGGCACGCTCATCACCGCCGTGCTGCAGTCGAACTCCGCATCGGTCGGTATCCTGCAGGCGCTCTCCGTAACGGGCACGATCTCGTTCGCCACGGCCTTCCCCATCATCATGGGCATGGGCATCGGCGCTGCGGTGCCGGTTCTGGTGTCCGCCATCGGTGCGAACCGCGACGGCCGCCGCACTTCGCTCATCTACCTCTTCATCGATGTGTTCGGCACGATCGTTTTCTCCGCGCTTTTCTACTCGCTCAACGCGATCTTCCATTTCTCCTTTATGGACACGTCCCTCGGCCCCGTCGGCATTGCGATGCTCAACTCGCTCTTCCGCGTCGGGTGCATCCTCCTTCTCTTCCCGTTCCTCAACCAGCTCGAAGCTCTCACCGGCAAGCTCGTGCCCGAGAAGCCGTCCGAGAACCGCAGCGAGCTCACCGCCGGCATCGAGCGTCTCGAAGAGCGCTTCCTCGTCCACCCCGGCCTCGCCATCGAGCAGTGCCGCATCGCGATCAATGCCATGGCAATGCGCGCGCAGGACAACCTCGTCGCCGCATTCGATCTTTTCGGCCACTACACCAAGGACGGCTTTGAAGAAGTCGCCGCCATGGAGGACGCCGTCGACCAGTACGAAGACCACATCGGCACGTATCTCGTGAAATTCACCGGCCGCGAGCTCACCGAAGGGCAGAACGAGGAAGTCTCCAAGTTCCTGCACACCATCGGCGACTTTGAGCGCATCAGCGACCACGCCATGAACCTCGCCGAGGTCGCGCGCGAGATGTACGAGAAGAACATCACCTTCTCCGATGCCGCCTCCAAGGAGCTCTCCGTGCTGCGCTCCGCCGTGAGTGAGATCGTTTCGCTCGCCATCGGCGCGTTCATCGGCAACGACCTTGAGATGTCGCTGCGCGTGGAGCCGCTCGAGGACACCATCGACGGCCTGTGCGACGAGATGAAGCTCCACCACATCATCCGTCTGCAGGACGGCACCTGCACGCTGGATGTCGGTTTCGTGTTCAACGACCTGCTCACCAACTACGAGCGCATCGCCGACCACTGCTCCAACATTGCCGTAGCGATGATCGAGCTCGAGTCCGACAGCTTCGACACCCACGAATACATGAAGAGCCTCCGCGAAATGAAAACCCAGAAATACATGCAATACGCCGAAGAATACGGCAAGACCTTTGCGCTCTGAGCGCATAAAACACCTCGTCTCTCGAATGCGTGGGAGACGAGGTGTTTTTTTATTCAAAGAGCTCCATGCTGATCTTTATTACGCATTTGCGGCTGGTGGCGGGGGTGTCTTCGAGCATCAGGGCGGGGCGATGGGCGTCCCAGGGGAAGAATACGCCGAAGCAGCCGGCGGTGGCGCGCAGGAAGCTCTCGTTCTGTACGGTTTCCAGAAGGGCGATGTCGTTTTCGGGGTGCGCTTCGTGCACGGCTTCCGTTCCGAGGTAGGGCGCGACGCCGATGACCTCGCCGCCTTCCGGCCAGTACATGAGATCCACATACTTCTTGTGTACCTCGGGGTGCGAGCCCTCAAAGGCGTGCGTTGTCATGTCCATAACATTGGCGAACATCCGGTCGTTGTCCAGAATGGGATACTTGCCGGGTTCGAGCGCCATGAGATCCGTTTGGCGAATAAACTCCAGCGCCCGGCTGACGGCCTGCGGGTAGGCGTTCTTTGCACTTGTTGCGTCCAGTTTTGCAAAAATCATATGTATCTCTCCTGTCGGTCAATTGATCTCTACTCTGTTCTAAGATACCCTCTGCCCCGCGGTATGTCAAGCGGAAAGGCGTTTGCAGGGAACATTCGACTATGTTCTGCGCGTTTTGTGCTAA
>CAZKGZ010000231.1:0-2414 GCA_964552365.1 uncultured Oscillospiraceae bacterium
CTTGGTATGGCCTGTTGGGAAAAATCGAAAATCGGGGCGGCGCTTGGGACGGTGTCGGGGTGGCCGGTGAAGCTGCTCTCGCGTCTGCCGCTCAAGCCCCGGAAAGAGAGCGGCGGCCTTACGCTCTCGCAGTGGTTTCTGCTGCTCGGGGCGATGGCTATGCTGTTCGTGCCGCATGAATACTGGAACAACCTCTATGCCGTGCTGTTCGCGGCGGCTGCGCTCGCCTTTTACTGGTTCGACTGTGCCGCGCGCGGGCGGGAGCCTCTGAATGTCGCTTCGCTCGGCGCGGGGGTGCTCGTATTTCTGCTCGCCGCGCTCCTCTGCACCGTGTGGGCGGAGAGCCGCACGGGGAACCTGCGCGTGACGCTCTTTTACCTGACGGGGTTCACGCTCGCGTACCTCTTCGCGGCGCAGTTCCGCGACCGGGCCTCGCGCTCGAAGGCGGCGGCTGTTCTCTACGCAGCGCTGCTCGTCGTCTCGGCGTACGGCCTCGTGCGGTACTTTTTCTCGGCGTCCGAGGCGTCCGACGTGCCCATCGGGGACGAGATGTACCGCCGGCTCGGCTCCACGCTTGAGCACGGCATCAACTGCGGCGAATTTCTCGCCATGGCGCTGCCGATCGCGCTCGTGTGGTCGCTGCGCGCGCCGGACACAAAACGGCGCATCATGCGCACCGTGCCGCTCGTGCTGCCGCTCGCCGCGATACTGCTCACCTACTCGCGCACGGGGTGGATCATGCTCGCCCTCGCGCTCATCGTGCTGCTGTGGTATAAAAAGAAGCTCCTGCTGCTCCCGGCGGCGGCGCTCGGTGTCGGAGCGCTCTTTCTCCTGCCGGAGAGCCTGCAGGCGCGGTTCCTCTCCATGCTCGATTTTTCCAACGCCTCGGCGTCGGGGCGGTTCGTCCTCTGGAGCGAATGTCTGCGCGTGTGGCGCGACAATTTCCTGCCCGGCATCGGGCTCGGGCCGGAAAACTTCTTCGCCGCCTACGCGCCGTACGCCACGGGCCTCCTCGGCTTCGACCCGCCGCACTCGAACATGCTCTATCTTGAGATGTTCCTCTCGCTCGGCCTCGTCGGCGGCGCGGCGTTCTGCGTCTTTTTCTTCGGCATCTTCCGCCGTCTCTCCCGCGCGCGGTGCGCGATCCCGGTGAGCGGCGAGCGTTGGGAGACGCAGGCGCTCATCGCGTCCCTCGCCGGAGCCGCCCTCGGCGGCATCCCGGAATACATCTGGTTCTATCCGCGCATTCTCTTCTTCTGGTGCCTCCTCTACGGCGCATCGATCGCCGTGTCGGAGAGCGAAGAGCGGCCCTGCTGACGAATTATTTCTTCCGTTCGGAAACGGGAAAGTCGTTTTTCACGTAGGTGTCCCACACATTCATGCGGTCGCGCTCGTCGATTTGGCGCAGAACGCGCGCGGGGACGCCGGCGACGATGCTCCCGGGCGGCACATCGCGCGTCACGACCGCGCCCGCCGCCACGATGGAGTTTTTGCCGATCGTCACGCCGCCGCAGATCGTCGCACACGAGCAGATCCAGCAGCCGTCTTCGATGGTGATGGGGGAGGAGTACTCAAGGTCATGGAAGCCGTCCGGGTACTCGGCGGCCAGCCGCTCCTCGGCGAGAAACGGATGGTTCGGCGTGGCGAGCGTTACATTCGCTCCGAGCCATACGCCGTCCCCGAGCGTGATGGGCGACACATCGAGAAACGTGCAGCCGTAGTTTACAAAGCAGCCCCTGCCGACATGAATGTTCACGCCGTACTCGCAGTAGAGCGGCGCGAACACCGCAAGACCGCTCCCCTTCGCGGACGGAATGAGCTTCCAAAGCGCCCGTTCCTTGGCCTTCGCCATCCAAACGGGGATGCGGTTGAACCGGTCGCACCGCGTAAGCCCCGCCGCGTGCTGCTTCTCAATATCCTTGCTCCACGAATTATACAGTTTCCCCGCAACCATGCGGTCCCAGTCGCTGATGTTGTTGTACATACCGGTGTCCTCCTGCGTTGATGGCAAGAGTATACCACACCCCGCCGGAGATTTCCACAGAAAACCTCTTGACATTCGCGGGCAATGGATTATACTATACCCGAAACATAGGAAACTAATTAGTTTGGAGAACTACTGTGGTCAAAGACGAACACGCATCCCGATATATCGGCATCCTTGCCAACCGCCTGCGCCGGGAGATCGACGCGCTCTCGTTCCGCGGACAATACAGCGGGACCGAGGGAAAAGCGCTGCATTTCATCCTCGCGCACGAGAACAGTGAACTGTTTCAAAAGGATCTGGAGGATGAATTCGGCCTGCGTCCGCCGTCCGCCAGCGCCCTTGTCAAAAAGCTGGAACAGGACGGACTCATCTGCCGCGTCCCCGTATCGTATGACGGGCGCCTGAAAAAGATCGTCCCCAGCGAAAA
>CAZKGZ010000232.1:0-2397 GCA_964552365.1 uncultured Oscillospiraceae bacterium
AAAATACCGGCTCCCATCGCTGCCTTTCGATGAGAGCCGGTATCTTTTCGTGGAAGTACCGCCGAGGAGAAATAGCGGTGCTTCGGATCGTTCCGCAGGATGTTTCCTGCGGTGCGGTCTTATATGTTAGACGCCTTCCGAAGTTCCTTGCATGTGAACGGCCGGGCGTTTGTCGGTGGTCTGCCGCTTTCGGAGTTACCGCGGCGGGCAGTTGCCAATGGTCGCATCGGCGAGTCATTCGCGCTTCCCCGCCGTGTGAAGTATGGCTATATACTGCCCCGCCCACCTAAAACCGTCCCGAAAAATTTCGGAAACAAATTGTGAAAAAAATTTTTTGATATTTCAGGCGCATTTCAAATTGATGTGTGATATTATGATCATGGAATTACCAAATTGAAGGAGGATGCGGTATGCGGATCCTGGTGGCGGAGGATGAGGTCAGCATTGCGAAGGCGCTGAAGCTCATGCTCGAGAGAAATAAATATGCGGTGGATGCGGTGTATAACGGCAACGATGCGCTCGATTATATCTGCGCGGGCGAGTACGACGCGCTCGTGCTCGACATTATGATGCCCGGAATGGACGGCATCTCGGTTCTGCGCGAGGTGCGCCGCCGCGGCATCAACACGCCTGCGCTGTTCCTCACGGCCAAGGGCGAGGTGGAAGACCGCATTGCCGGGCTCGATGCCGGCGCGGACGATTATCTGCCCAAGCCCTTTGCGGCGGGCGAATTTCTCGCGCGGGTGCGCGCTCTCGTGCGGCGCAGCGGGGCTTATGCGCCCGATGTGGTGACCGTGGGGCACACGACGCTCGACTGCAGCCGCTATGTGCTCTCCGCTCCCGGCGGCGAGGTGCGGCTCAACAACAAGGAATTCCAGCTCATGGAGCTTTTCATGCGCCACCGGCATCAGATCTTTTCCGCCGAGCGGCTCATGGACAAGATCTGGGGGCTGGAGTCGGATGCGGACATTGACGTGGTGTGGACATACATCGGCTTTCTGCGCAAGAAGCTGCGCGAGATCGGTGCGGACGTGGAGGTAAAGACCATCCGCGGCGCGGGCTACACGCTGGAGGAGACGGCATGCTGAAAAAAATGCGCCGCCGCTTTGTCGGCGCGGCGATGGCGGCGTTTTCCGCCGTGGTACTGCTCGTTTTCTGCGTGGTGAACTTCGGGAACTACCGCATCGTCGCCGCGCAGCAGGACGAAACGCTCGAGCGCATCCTCGAGGCGGAGCGCCTTGTGCTGCCCGAGGTGCAGTTTCCGGGCTTCCCGGACGGCAGCAAGGTCCCCGCGCAGGAGAACACGCCGCGCATCGACGGCGGCAAGAACTTCTCGCAGGAAGTGCCGTACATGTTCCGCTACTTTGCCGTATGGTACGATGCCGACGGCAGCCTTTCGAGCGTGAGTGAGGACTTCATCGCATCCATTTCCCGCTCCGATGCCGAGAGCTACGCCTCCGCCGTCCGCTCGACCGGGCGGCAGCACGGCTACTACAAGGGCTACCGCTATCTCGTGAGCAGCTCGCCCGACGGTTCGGAGAGCATCATCTTCCTCAACTCCGAGCGCGAGCTCAGCTCCATACGCACGCTTTTGTGGATCACGGCGGCGGTGGCCGTCGGATGTCTGGCCATCGTCTTTCTGCTCGTGCTGCTCTTTTCGGAGCGCGCCATCGCGCCGTATATGCGAAACCTCGCCATGCAGAAGCAGTTCATCACGAACGCCGGGCATGAGCTCAAAACGCCGCTCACCGCCATTTCGACGAGTGCCGACGTGCTCGCCATGGAGTACGAGGACGATGAGTGGGTGCGCAACATTCAGCAGCAGACCACGCGCCTCTCGCGCCTCATCTCCGATCTCGTGACGCTCTCGCGGCTCGACGAGGAGAACCCGTTCCCCGAGCGCGCGGAGTTTTCGCTCAGCGACGCCCTGTGGGAGACGGCGGAGCCGTTCGCTTCGCTTTTCGAGTCGCGCGGGCGCACCTACACGCAGGACATCGCGGACGGCCTTACGATGGTCGGCAGCCGCTCGGCCGTGCAGCAGATGGTGTCCGTCCTGCTCGACAACGCCAACAAATACACGCCCGACGGCGGCCGCATATCGCTCACGGCGCACCGCACCGGACGGAAGAACGAGATCCTCGTCACGAACACGTGCGAAAACGCCGGCCGCATCGATGTCACGCGCGTTTTCGACCGCTTCTACCGCGCCGACGAGTCGCACTCCTCCCGCATCGGCGGCACCGGCATCGGTCTCTCCATAGCCCGGGCCACCGCCGAAGCCCACAACGGCACCATAGAAGCCGAAGTGACCGGCGACACGATCACCTTCCGCGTGAAAATCTGACCCCCGCCCTTGTGCCGGTGAGTGTCTGTATGATACACTGAAGGTGGAAGGAA
>CAZKGZ010000233.1:0-2393 GCA_964552365.1 uncultured Oscillospiraceae bacterium
AGGACATAGCTGGCGTACATGAGGGCGAGGGGGAGGATGGTCATGCATAGGAGGAGGCCGCCGGACTGGCCGGGGCGGATGGAGGCGATGATGGCGTCGATCTGCGTGAGCTTTTCGGCCTCGGTGATGGAGCCGAGGTTCGCCGCCTGCTCGAGGGAGGAGATCTGGTTCGTGTAGTCCGTGACGCCGAAAATGAGGTACGACACGGCGGTGACCGCCACGATGATGGCGGAGGCGAGCTTCGTGAAGAACGGACGCAGGGACGTGATGATGGCCTCATCGCGCTCGCCGCGCAGGTACTCGTTGTATTCGACCGTATTGATGAGCGAGATCATCATGATGAGGTAGAAGCCGTACTGGCCGAGGTTGGAGAGCATATAGCCCGCGACGACGAGCCAGAATTTCACCATGCCTGTGCCGGGGATGGCGAGGCCGGCGGCGAGCATCACGGCGTAGCCGATGACGGAGAGGACCATGAGCTTGTCCATCATCACCTTGCGGCGCCAGCGCTTGGCGAGCATCGGGTAGAACACCATGAGGAGCGCCGAGGCGGCGAGGCCGATGGTGTTGAAGAGCGAGTAGAGCCCGCCCTCGTAGCCGAAGGCGAAGTACACATAGGTGGAGCCGAGGCCGCCGACGATGACGTCGTTGCCCATCTGCTGCAGCAGGAAAATGAGCGAGATCCAGAGGATCTGCGGGTTGCCGGTGATGGTGCCGATGATCTTCTTGAAGCTGACCGGCGGGGCCTTTTTGTCGTTGTAGTCACGCTTCTCGCGCACGCCGAAGATGGTCGAGCACAGGAAGAGCGGTGCGAGCAGGCACACCACGAGCGCCACGCGCCCGTAGGCCGTCGCCGCGTTGCCGCCGATCGTGCCGCTGCCGGTGGTGAGCATCGGGATGACGAGCGAGGCGACCGCGCCGCCGATGCCCGCGAAGAGGTTCGTGCGGGAGGTGAGCGTGTCGCGCACGTGCGCATCGGAGCTGAGCGCGGAAACCATGCCCCAGTAGGAGATGTCGTGCATCGTGAAGGTGATGGAGTACATGAAGTAGATGACGCCGAAGAAGGCGATGAAGCTCCAGCCCTGCAGGTTCGTGTTGAACGCGAGGTACACGACGACCGAGGTCGAGAGGATGCCGATGACGAGCCACGGCTTGAACTTGCCGTACTTCGTGCGGGTGCGCTCGATGATGTTGCCCATGACGGGGTCGTTGAGCGCATCGAACACGCGCGCGGCGACCATGATGGCCGTGACCGCACCGAGCTGCGCCGCCGTCAGGCTGCGCGTGAACAGGATGTAGGTCAGGATGTAGTTGGTGAACAGGCTGTAGATCATGTCCCGTCCGACCGTCCCCAGCGGGAACAGCCAGAGATTCTGCTTGTCCGAAGTCGGTTTGTACATCGTTTCTTCCTCTTTCTCCGTTTGGTTGATTATCTTTTAGTCCGCTGCGGCGGGGTTCTCTCCTTCCGTCACGGCTTCGCCGTGCCACCTCCCCCGTCAGGTGGAGGCTACCGGATTTTATTTGCGCCTTGATAGGCGCAAACTCTGCGAGGCTTTCTTTGCTCGCCTTCCGGCGGACATTTTCCTTTTACTCGTCGCTCTCGCCTTCGGCGGCGCGGATGCGGCGGTACATGTCCTGCATTTCGCGGTCGATCTCGGCGATCTTTTCGGACACATCGAGCATTTCCTCGTTGATGCCCGCGGGGAGCTTGGTCTTATCCGCCTTGTAGCGGATGTCGTGCTCGAGGCTCGCCCAGAAGTCCATGGCGATGGTGCGGATCTGGATCTCGGCGGTCACGTATTCCGTGCGGTCGGAGAGATAGACCGGCACGCGGATGTCCAGGTGGAGCGAGCGGTAGCCGTTGTAGTTGGGGTGGGCGATATAGTCCTGCCGCTTGACGATCTCGATGTCCTTCTGCCGCTCGAGCATTTCGGCCACGCGGTAGACGTCGTCGATGTAGCTGCACACCACGCGCACGCCGGCGATGTCGTTCACGCGCTCGCGCGCCGAGCCGATGGTGACGGGGTAGCCTTTCTTGATGAGCTTCGAGGCGATGCTCTCGGGGGTCTTCACGCGGCTTTCGATGTGGTGGATGGGGTTGCGGGCATAGAGGACGCTGAATTCGTCGTTGAGGATCTCAAACTTGAGCGTGAGCTGCCGGACGGCGGCCTCGTAGAGATTGCGCATGACGAGAAACTCGTGCAGCTCTCCCTGCAGCTCGGGGGTGGGCGCGGTATCTTTGGGGACGGTGTCTTTCATGTATTCTCCTTCGTTCGGGTGCATGCCGTGAATATCATCTATAAGTATACCACGATTCCCGCGATATACAAGAAACAGCGCCGTTTTCGTCAATATGCTGTATTTTACCCGGGCGTTTTTGTCACTTTGAGCAG
>CAZKGZ010000234.1:0-2386 GCA_964552365.1 uncultured Oscillospiraceae bacterium
CGCGGTCAGGTAAACGACTTGTCGATTTGGATTATGCAGCGGCAGTCGGGGTGGCGGGTCTCTATTTCGGTGCGGACGGCGGTGCGGACTTCTTCGTCGGTGAGGCGGAAGTCGTAGGGGACGAGCAGGTCGAAGATGAGATTCGTGCGGTGCTTGCCGGGGACCATGCGGAAGTCGTGCATGCTCAGCTTTCCGTCGAGCGCGCGCACGACGCCGGCCGTCTCCTCGCGCAGCTCGGCGAGGCGCTCGTTTTTCGTGTCCACGGGGTCCATGTGGATGACGGAGAAGCAGCCGAGCTTGTGGTCGAGCTCGCTCATGATGTGGTCGATGCGCTCGTGCACCTCGTAGATGTTGCTCTCGCCGTCCACCTCCGCGTGCAGCGAAACATGGCAGCGGCCCGGGCCGTAGTCGTGGATGACGAGATCGTGCACGCCGAGGATCTCGGGGTACGAGAGCACGATGCGCCGCACCTCGTCGGCAAGCTCCGGGTTCGCACGCTCGCCGAGCAGGGGGTCAATGGTTTCCTTCGCGCCGAGTACGCCGGTCTTCAGAATAAGCAGCGCGACGACCGCGCCGGCGTAAGCGTCGAGATCCCATCCGGTGAAGCGGAAGAGCAGCATGCACGCGAGGGCGAGGGCGGTGGAGAGCGTGTCGTTGAGCGCGTCGTCGCCCGACATCTGCAGCGTCGGGGACGCGATCTTCTTGCCCACGCGCCGGTAGAAATACGACATATACACCTTCACGAGGATGGACGCCGCGAGCACGCCCACGGCGACCCACGAAAATTCCGGCGTCTCGGGGTGGAAAATGCGCGATATGGCGCTCTGCATGGCGTCCGCGCCGGCGTGGAGAATGAGCGCGGCAACGATGAGCCCCGCAATGTACTCCATGCGCGCGTGGCCGAACGGATGCTTTTCGTCGGGCTTTCGGCCCGCGACACGGAAGCCGAGGAGCGTGAGCGCGCAGCTCCACACATCGGATAAGTTATTGAGTGCGTCCGCCGTGACGGCGACCGAGCCGGTGGCCGTACCGACGATGAATTTTCCCGCCGCGAGCAGAATGTTGAACACGATGGCTGCACCCGAGCACGCAAGCCCGTACAGCTCGCGCCGCCCGGCCTCGTCCGTTTTGCCGCTCCTGCGCGAGAGGATGCCGACGATAAGTTCGATCATAGTGATCCCTCATTCATTTTCAAAAAGAGCAGTGCCGTATTTTTTTCCCGTGCGGTACTGCTCTTATCTGTTTTATCAAATGGATATTGCTGTTTTACGATCCGACGGTCGGGTCGAGGATCCAGGAGCCGCCGCCGAAGGTCCATGTCATCTGCGGGACATAGCGGAGCGTGCTGTCGATCTCCTTCTCGGTGAAGATGGGCGCGTCGTCGGTGTAGGTCTCGGTCTCCACGACGAGGCGGTCGTAGACCTTGAGGAGGTTGTCCATCGTCTGGCCGTTGTCGATGCCGTTCGTGAGCACATCGTGCGGGACGCGCACGCTCAGGTTGACGCCCTTCGCGTCGAGCGTGTCCTCGAGCGCGGTGCGCACGGAGATGGAGAAGTTCATGACGCTCGCCTCGCGGCCGAGGTTGGCGGCAATATCGCGCGTGTACATCACCTGCGCGAGGGGGTGCTCCACATGGGAGAGGATGATCTCGTCAAAGCCGAGCGCGATGAGGTCGGTGCAAAGCTCCTCGATATAGGTGCGCACATCGCGGTTCCAGAGGTCGACCCAGCCGCCGCTCGCGTCTGCGTACGGAATGCCGGAGGCGTCGCGCAGCGCCACATCGGGGTCTGCGTCGGAGAGGAGCGAGTCCACGGCGCAGGAGATCTCCGCCACCAGCAGCCAGCCGTCCGCCTTGAGCGAGGCGAGGTACTCCTCGGGGTCCCAGGTGCTGTTCGCGGCGTTCGACGAGGCGGTCGCCACGCCGGACATCCACGCGAGCTTGCCGCTCTCGTCCTTCATTTCGAGCACGAGTCCCTTGACGCCGCTGCGCTCGGCCTCTTTCACGGCCGTTTCGACGCCGCTCTGCGTCACCTTGGAAAACGGCACATAGTAGGCGTCGAGATACTGCAGACCCTTGCCGTCCGCGAGCGACACGAGCGAGTAGTCGGGCGCCGCCACGGATACGGACGCGGTCGCGTCGCCGCTGTACGCCGTCGGCTGCTCCACCGCCGTGACGGTGTACGCCTCGCCGGTCTCCGAGAGCATCGGCACGACCATCTCCACGCTGTCGCGGTGATACACGAGATACTGCGGCAGCAGCGAGAACGAGAGCAGAAACGCGATGATCAGCAGCACGAGCACCGTAAGCCAGAACGGCAGACTGCTCCGCCCGGCACTCCGCCGCCCGCGATATACACGATGACCTTTAACTATCATGGGATCCTCC
>CAZKGZ010000235.1:0-2382 GCA_964552365.1 uncultured Oscillospiraceae bacterium
CGGCACACCGTGGAGGAGATCGCGCAGATCATCGGCGTGGATTCGCTCGGGTATCTCAGTGTAGAGAACACGAAAGCGCTCGCCTGCGGCGTGCACTGCAAGGGGTACTGCACAGCCTGCTTTGACGGCGTGTACCCGACGGTGACGCCGTCCGAAACGCAGAAAAACCGCTTTGAAGAAAAAATCTCGAAAGGTAAGGGATCGGCTCATGAATCATAATTCCCATTCGGAAAGCTACGCGGCCGCCGGTGTGGACATCACGGCGGGCTATCGTGCGGTAGAGCTCATGAAGCGCCACATTGCGCGCACGATGACGGCAGGCGTTTGCTCGGACATCGGCGGCTTCGGCGGGCTTTTTGAGCTTGACACCACCGGGATGGAGCGCCCGGTGCTCGTAAGCGGCACGGACGGCGTCGGCACGAAGCTCAAAATCGCTTTTCTTATGGATAAGCACGACACCGTCGGCATCGACTGCGTCGCCATGTGCGTCAACGACATCATCTGCTGCGGAGCGAAGCCGCTTCTCTTCCTCGACTACATTGCCTGCGGCAAGAATGTGCCCGAGCGCATTGCGGAGATCGTATCCGGCGTGGCCGAGGGCTGTGTGCAGAGCGGCAGCGCGCTCATCGGCGGCGAGACGGCGGAAATGCCGGGCTTTTACCCCGAGGACGAATACGACCTTGCGGGCTTCGCCGTCGGCGTGGTCGACAAGGCGAAGATCCTTGATAATTCCTCCATGCGCGAGGGCGATGTCATCCTCGCGCTCCCCTCGAGCGGCGTGCACTCCAACGGCTTCTCGCTCGTGCGCAAGGTGCTCGACGTGGAGCACGCCGACCTCACTTCCCCGCGCGCGGAGCTCGGCGGGCGCTCTCTCGGCGAGGCACTGCTCGCGCCGACGAAGATCTATGTGAAGCCCATGCTCGCGCTTTTTGACGCCGTGCGCGTGAAGGGCGTTTCGCACATCACGGGCGGCGGCTTTTATGAGAACATCCCCCGCAGCATTCCCGACGGACTTTGTGCCAAAATCACCCGCGAGAGCGTGCGCGTGCCGGCGATCTTCGATTTCATCGCGAAGGCCGGCAATATTCCCGAGCGCGATATGTTCAACACATTCAACATGGGCGTCGGCATGAGCGTTGTGGTCGCCGCCGAGGATGCGCCGCGTGCGCTCGACATTCTCCGTGAAAACGGCGAGGACGCCTACCAAATCGGCACGGTCTGCGCCGGAGCGGAAAAGGTGGAGCTATGCTGACGCGCATCGCCGTATTCGTTTCCGGCGGCGGCACGAACCTGCAGGCGCTGCTCGATGCACACTCTGCCGGAAAAATAGCGAGCGGCGAGATCGCGCTCGTTTTATCGAACAACGCCGGGGCCTACGCCTTAAAGCGCGCGGAGAGCGCGGGAGTGAAAACCGCCGTGATCCTGCGCCGCAAATTTGAAAGTCAGGCGGCGTTTGAGGATGCCGTTTCGGCGTGCCTTGCCGAAAACCGCATCGACATGATCGTTCTGGCGGGATTCATGAGCATTTTGAGCGCCGATTTTACCGGAAAATGGCCGAAGCGCATCATCAACATTCATCCGTCGCTCATCCCCTCGTTCTGCGGGCAGGGCTTTTACGGACTGCATGTTCACGAGGCCGCGCTCGCCAGAGGCGTAAAGGTGACCGGTGCGACAGTACATTATGTAAACGAGATACCGGATGGCGGCGAAATTTTGCTCCAGAAAGCCGTGGACATTCTGCCGGGCGACACGCCCGAGGTGCTGCAGCGGCGCGTTATGGAACAGGCGGAGTGGAAGCTCCTGCCGCAGGCGGCGGAGACAGTCGCCGCGAAGCTGAAAAAGGAAAAGGAAGGGAGTCGGACATGAACATCTACGCATGCAAAACGCCGCGCGAGCTTCTCGCGGGCAATTCCTATGTGGGGCGCGGCATCGTCATCGGGAAAACGCCGAACGGCAAAAAGGCCGTCGCCGCCTACTTCATTATGGGACGCAGCGCCAACAGCCGCAACCGCGTATTTGCTCTGGAGGGCGATACGCTCTATACGCGTCCCTTTGATGAAGCGCTTGTCGAAGACCCCTCTCTCATCATCTATGCCGCCGTACGGCGCGCGGGCAACAAACTCATCGTCACAAACGGCGACCAGACGGATACGGTGTTCCGCGGGCTTGCCGAGGGAAAGAGCTTTGAAGAGGCGCTCTCGTCCCGCTCCTTTGAGCCGGACGCGCCGAACTTCACGCCTCGCATCAGCGGCATGCTGACATTCTCCGGGAGCGACTTCTCCTATGAGATGAGCATTCTCAAGAGTGCGGATGCCGAAGGCACTGCATGCAGCCGCTATCACTACTGCTACCCCGCTCTTCCGGGCGTCGGACATTTTATCC
>CAZKGZ010000236.1:0-2377 GCA_964552365.1 uncultured Oscillospiraceae bacterium
CATTCGGAAGCAAAATTTACTCGCAAATCGCTCTTGCCGAATTATGCGGTATTGCTCTAACAAAATTTGGGCAAAAAACAAATGCCCCTCCGCCGTCCGACATTGGCAGAGTGACATTTATTGTCCGGAAAGTATGTGATTCGGCGCGGCCCTTCCGCCGCGCAGCAAGGATATTATAACAAAAATCGCCGCCGTACGGCAAGCGCTTTTTCGCTCCCGCGGGAAAGTTTGTGAAACTTTCCCGCCGTATGCGGTAAAAGTGTATGCGCATTTTGCGCAGAATGCATTTACCAATGCTGCGCCGTCTCGTCGACCATGGCGAGCACGCGGGCCCGCGCCTGCTCCATCGTCTCCGGAACGACTTCGTTTTCCTTCGCCGCTTCCGCTTCGGCTCTCTCGCGGTCGATGCGCTTTTCGCGCCGAATGGCCGCCGCGGCGGTCCCCGCGAGCAGCGCCGCACTGCCGCCGAGCTGCACGAGTGCCGACACCGTGCCGTATCCCGACCACACGAGCGGCAGCACCTCGCCGAGAACGGCCAGCAGTGCCGCACCGCCGAGGATCCACCAGAGGTTCTTTTTCGAAACCATATCGCGCAGCCGCTTTTCCGGGAAAAACGCCTTGCAGAGCGCCGCAAACGCCCCGAGAATGCCGAGCACCGTCACGGCAAAGCCGAGCACCCCGGCAAGCACCGGCGGCATCACAGCGGCAAAGAGCGCGCTCAGACCGCCGGCTGCGAGCCACGCCGCACCGCCGATGCCGACGGAGATCATGAGCCTCGCGGAAAACGGCAGACGCGCAAACCACGCACTCAGGCGGCGCGCCTTTTTCTTTTCCTCGTCGGTCTCGGCAGGCACTTCATCGACATCCCCGCCGTCGCCGCCGGCCGCAGCGAGCGGCACGGTCTCCACGATCGGCGTGGGCGCCTCGTCCATGCCGTCATCGAATACGCCGTCATCGGGCAGCACGCCGCCGACCATCACGCTCGCGCTCGCCAGCGCCGCGACCGTCGCGGCCACAGCCTGCTTCTTGATTTTTTCGCGTTCGTTCGCTTCCATCAGACCATGTTTTCGGGCTTGTATGCCGCGTCGAATTCCTCCGCCGTCATATAGCCGAGCTTCAGGCAGCTCTCGCGCAGCGTGAGATCTTCCCGATGGGCGAGCTTGGCAACCTCCGCCGCGTGCTCATAGCCGATATGCGGCGTGAGCGCCGTCACGAGCATGAGCGAGCGCTCCATATTTTCCTTCATGCGCGCCCGGTCGGCCGTGATGCCGGAGACGCAGCGCTCATCAAACGAAGCAATGGAAGCCGCGAGCAGCCGCGCCGACTGCAGGAAATTGTAGATGCAGACCGGCAGAAAAACATTCAGCTCAAAATTCCCCTGCGAGGCCGCCATGCCGACAGCCGTGTCGTTCGCGATGACCTGCACCGCCGTCATCGTCACCTGCTCGCACTGCGTGGGATTCACCTTGCCGGGCATGATGGACGAACCGGGCTCGTTTTCGGGGATGCGGATCTCGCCGAGACCGCAGCGCGGTCCGGAGGCGAGCCAGCGCACATCGTTCGCGATCTTCATCATGTCGCACGCGAGCGCCTTGAGCGCACCGTGCGCAAACACGAGCTCCGAGCGCGAGGTGAGCGCATGAAACTTGTTCTCCGCCGTCACGAAGCGGTGACCGCTCAGCGCGGAAATGCGCTCGGCGGAAAGAGCGGCAAAGCCTTCGGGCGCATTGAGACCCGTGCCGACGGCCGTGCCGCCGAGCGCAAGTGAGCGCAGCGGCTCAATGCTCTCGCGGATCATCGTCTCCGCCGTTTCCACGCTCGCGCGCCAGCCGGAGATCTCCTGCGAGAAGCGCAGCGGCACTGCGTCCTGCAGATGCGTCCGCCCGACTTTCAGCACATCCTCGTTCTCATGCTCCAGCTTCCGCAGCGTCTGCACGAAATGATCGCACGCGGGGAGAAGCTGCTCTTCGAGCACCGTGACGGCGGCAATGTGCATGGCCGTCGGGAAGGTGTCGTTCGAGGACTGCGACATATTCACATCGTCGTTCGGGTGCAGAAGCTTTTTTCCGGCGATGGCGTTGCCGCGGTTGGCGATGACTTCGTTTACATTCATGTTGGACTGCGTGCCGCTGCCGGTCTGAAATACGACCAGCGGGAAGTTGCCGTCCAGGTCTCCGGCGAGGATCTCCTCGCACACGCGGGAGATGGCAGCGCACTTTTCCTCCGTCATACGGTTCGGCACAAGTGTGCGGTTGGCCTCCGCCGCCGCACGCTTGAGCACGGCAAAAGCGCGGATGATCTCCTCGGGCATCGTCTCGTGTCCGACACCGGCGGGAAAGTTGCGGCGGCTGCGTTCGGTCTGCGCGCCCCAGTATTT
>CAZKGZ010000237.1:0-2361 GCA_964552365.1 uncultured Oscillospiraceae bacterium
AGTCAAACTCCGCCGCCTGACCGATGACGATCGGGCCGGAGCCGATGACCAGTACTTTGTGTATGCTCTTATCCTTCGGCATTCCGAACCCCTCCCATCATGGCGATAAAACGGTCGAACAGAAATTCCGTGTCCTTCGGACCGGAACACGCCTCGGGGTGAAACTGCACGGTGAAGCAGTTCATGCCGGGGTATTCCATGCCTTCGCAGCTGCCGTCGTTTGCGTTGACGAATATCTCGTGCCCGATGCCCTGAAGGCTTTCGCTCACAACGGCATAGCCGTGGTTCTGACTCGTGATATAGGTGCGCTTTCCGTCCGTCTGCCGCGCCGGCTGATTGCCGCCGCGGTGACCGTACTTGAGCTTTATGGTCCGGCCGCCCATGGCAAGCGCCGTGAGCTGATGGCCGAGACAGATGCCGAATACGGGCTTCTTGCCGAGCAGCTTCTTGATCTGCGCGATGCAGAATGTATTTTCCGCCGGGTCGCCGGGGCCGTTCGAGAGCATAATGCCGTCGGGATCCGCCGCGAGGATCTCCTCGGCCGTCGTTGTGCACGGATATACCGTAACGGCGCAGCCGCGCTTTGCAAGGCAGCGGATGATGTTTTTCTTCGCGCCGTAATCGATGAGCGCAACATGGTATTTCGTTTCCCCGACAGCGGGAACGGTATATTTCTCCTTGCAGCTTACCGCTTCCACCACACCGGAAACGACAAAAGCGTTGATCTCCTCCAAGCTCTTCGGCGGCTGCGAGCAGATCATCGCGTTCACAACGCCGTGCTCGCGGATGCGCTTCGTGATCTCGCGCGTGTCGATGCCGCAGATGCCGGGGATGTTGTTGTCCTTGAGAAACTTGTCGAGCGCATACTCGCTGCGGAAATTGGAGGGCGTGTCGCACAGCTCACGCACAACATAGCCCTTTGCCACAGGAACTCCTTCAAAGTCCTCCGGGATAACGCCGTAGTTTCCGATGAGCGGAAAGGTCTGCATAATGATCTGACCCGCATAGCTCGGGTCGGTCAGCGTTTCCAGGTAGCCTTCCATGCCGGTCGTGAAAACGAGCTCGCCGATACTGTCGCCGGAAGCCCCGATACGCTCGCCCTCGTATACCTCACCGGTGCCGAGCACTAAATACGCTTTTTCCATCGTATCACTTCTTTTTGTTAAAGAGTTGCCGCCATAACGGCCTTGATGGTGTGCATCCGGTTTTCCGCCTCGTCAAAGACGATGGACTGCGCACCCTCGAAAACGGCATCGCTGACTTCCATGCAGTCAATGCCGAACTTCTCATAAATGTTTTTGCCGATTTCCGTCTGCAGATCGTGGAACGCGGGCAGGCAGTGCATGAAGCGGCACTGCTCACCGGCTGCGGCCATCAGCTTTTCGTTGACCTGATAGGGGAGAAGCGCCTTGATGCGCTCGGCCCAAACCTCATCCGGCTCGCCCATGGAGACCCAGACATCGGTATAGATGACATCGGCACCCTGCACGGCGTGCATCGGGTCGCTGTCAAACTCCAGCACGGCGCCGGTCTGCGCGGCAATGCCTTGGCACTCGGCAATAAGCTCCGGCGCGGGGAAATAACTGCTCGGTGCGCAGGCGACAAAATGCATGCCCATCTTCGCGCAGCCGACCATGAGAGAATTGCCCATATTGTAGCGGGCATCGCCCATATATACGAGCTTTATGCCCTTGAGATGACCGAAATGCTCTTGGATCGTGAGAAAATCGGCGAGGATCTGCGTCGGATGGTACTCGTTGGTGAGGCCGTTCCAAACGGGAACGCCGGCATACTCGGCGAGCGTCTCGACGCGCGTCTGCTCAAAGCCGCGGTACTCAATGCCGTCGAACATCCGCCCGAGCACGCGGGCCGTGTCCGCGATGCTCTCCTTTTTGCCGATTTGCGAGGCCTTCGGGTCAAGGTACACCGGATGCATGCCGAGATCGGCTGCCGCCACCTCAAAGGCGCAGCGCGTGCGCGTGGATGTTTTTTCAAAGATAAGAGCAATATTTTTGCCCTCATGCAGCTTGTGGGGAATGCCGGCCTTTTTCTCGGCCTTCAGCTTTGCGGCAAGCTCGAGAAAATAGGAGATCTCCTCCGGCGTGAAGTCGAGCAGCTTCAGAAAACTTTTATTTTTCAGCGTATCCATGGTATTTCTCCTTACAGTACTTTCGCGAGGAACGAACGCAGACGGTCGCACTTCGGCGAGCCGAAAATTTCACTCGGCGTTCCCTCTTCGGCGATAACGCCGTCATCGAGGAACAGCACGCGGTTCGATACCTCGCGCGCAAAGCCCATCTCATGCGTTACCACGACCATCGTCATGCCGCTTACGGCAAGCTCCTTCATAACATCGAGCAC
>CAZKGZ010000238.1:0-2361 GCA_964552365.1 uncultured Oscillospiraceae bacterium
AGTTTTCGTGGCCTTGCGGAAGCCGTATGCGTGCGAGGGCTCAAGGCTATGCATCGGCACATTATGGAGAACGGTATTCTGGCAAAAGCATTTCCCGTACAAAGTCATAGCCGGTCATATGTAGAAAGTTGGATCGATGAGTTGGAATATACCGACATTCCTGCGGTCTCGGAAAAGCATCGGGTATATCTCTACAACGCCGGTGTCATGATGAACGGGCGGATCTATTCCGTCGATGTGACCCCGCAGCGGGTCGCCCCCACGCCGATCAAGGATATATTGGAACGAGACTCTGTGGATGAACATTATTTTCTCCGTGACGAAGATATGCCCCGTTGGATCTATGCTAAAGGAGCCAAGCACGAGAAGCGGCACAGGCAAGACGGCAGTCAGTATTATTTCTCCGAGGGCAGTGTTCAGTTTCCGGAGCCGTTGGACAAACCGTCAAGAACGATGTTGACCTCGGAATCTCAAGTAGGGAGGACCTCCCATGTCGTGCAAGATCCGACGACCGGTCGTTTGCGTGTACTGACTCCTATCGAATGCGAACGGCTGAATGGGTTCCCGGATGATTGGACAAATACGGGAATGCCGGAACGGATGCGATATTTCTGCATGGGAAACGCCTTGGTGGTACCTCTTGTGACAAGGATCGCAAACGCGCTGCTCACAACGATGTAAAGAAAACCGAATCAATTTTTCAGCCGACCCCTTAATGGGTCGGCTGATATTTTTTCTTGAATATGAAAAATCGAGTATTCACGGGGCTGTCCCCTGCGGGATCCGGCGCATATCAAAGAGTTTCACCTCATACTTCGGACGGTTCCGTCCCAACTTCTTTGTGAATTTTTTCGTACAGCCTTGTTATTTTTCAAAAGTCGTGGTAAACTGACATGAAAGTTCGGACGTTTTCGTCCTAAGTGCGAGGTGAAACATATGGTTAAAAGAGATTCATATATGAAGCGGCTAATTCGCAGCATGTGGAACGGCGAAATTAAAGTCATCACCGGCATACGCAGATGCGGCAAGTCCGTGCTGCTTTTCGACCTGTTTTTCGAGTATCTCATTTCGCAAAATGTTCCCGAGGATCATATTTTGAAAATCGAGCTGGATCAGCGGCGGTACTATAAGTTCCGGAATCCTATCATCCTGTGCGAATATATAGAAAGCATCGTCCGGGATAGGAAGAGCGAAAAATTCTATCTGTTCATTGATGAGGTGCAGCTCACTGCGAAAGTGGCGGACAAGGAAAACGGGGGCATAGAGGTTACCATCTACGATATGCTGAACGAACTCAAGGCATACAAAAATCTTGATGTTTATGTCACCGGCAGCAACTCCAAAGGACTGTCAAAAGACATTGCCACCGAGTTCCGCGGGCGCGCTACGCAAATTCATGTGTTCCCACTGTCATTTGCCGAATTTTATTCTGCCGTGGGCGGTGACGAACGCAAAGCTCTGGATACCTATATGCTTTACGGCGGTATGCCGAGGCTGCTTGCGCTGGAGGATGAAAAGGATAAGAAAGATTATCTGGCCTCTCTCTACAGTGAACTGTATGTCAAGGATATCATGGAGCGAAACGGCATTGAGCGTGAGGATATTCTGAATGACATTCTGGACTTTCTTGCTTCGCAGATCGGTTCACTGACAAATCCGACCAATATCGCAAACGCCATTTCGTCCATGAAAAACGAGAAAGTAAACTCTGCAATGGTTTCAAATTATGTGCAATATATTATAGACTCTTTCCTCGTTTCCATGGCAAAAAGGTATGATGTCAAGGGAAAAACCTATTTTAAGTATCCGAACAAGTATTACTATACAGATATCGGGCTTCGGAACGCACGGCTGAATTACCGCCAATATGATCCCGGTCATATCATGGAAAATATGATTTACAACGAACTTTTGCGGCGCGGATATTCTGTTGATGTCGGTGTGGTTTGTGACCGTACAGGCGACGGTAAAGTTCAAAAGGAGATCGACTTTGTGGTAAACGATGCAGACAGGAAAATCTATATTCAGTCTGCTTTCCGCATGGATACCGATAAAAAAGAATCATCGGAACTGTCATCACTGATGCTTACCAAGGATTTTTTCAAAAAGATCATCGTCCGCATGGATGTGCCGCACAATTTTTATGACGACAACGGCATCTTCCACTGCAATTTGATCGATCTGCTGTTGGGTCGGACAGAGTTGTTCTGATGAAATAACTCATACTGTGAAAAGAAGAGATGACCCCCAAGCTGTTTGCTTGAGAGTCATCTCTTTTTTCGGGACTTTTTTCACAGTCTCTCATCATGGTCCGAGTGACAGGATTTGAACCTGCGGCATCTTGCTCCCAAAGCAAGCGCG
>CAZKGZ010000239.1:0-2333 GCA_964552365.1 uncultured Oscillospiraceae bacterium
GGCAAAATTTCCGCAAAGCGCCGCAGACGATATTGTGCGGTGTTGCCGAGAGAAAAAGGAGGGAAGAGGAATGGGCAAAGTGATCGCCATCGCCAACCAGAAAGGCGGCGTCGGCAAGACCACGACAAGCGTGAACCTCACGGCCGCGCTCGCGAAGCTCGGCAAGAAGGTCCTGCTCGTCGACTTTGACCCGCAGGGCAACAGCACCTCCGGCATGGGCGTATCCAAGCGAAGCAACCCGTCGGCCTACGATGTGGTGATGGGCGTGGCGAATGCGGAAGACGCCGTCATCCGCCTGCCGTACGGCTGGCTGCTGCCGTCCAACACGGATCTGTCCGGCGCGGAAGTCGAGCTTACGAAGCTCGACCGGCGCGAATACCGTCTGCGCGAGGCGCTCGACACCATCCGCGACGATTTCGATTACATATTTATCGACTGCCCGCCGTCGCTCGGCGTGCTGACGCTCAATGCGTTCACCGCCGCCGACAGTCTGCTCGTGCCGCTGCAGTGCGAATATTACGCTATGGAGGGCGTAGCGGATCTCACGACATCGGTGAAGATCGCGAACCGGCGGCTCAATAAGAACCTCTACATTGAGGGCATCCTGCTCACGATGTACGACAACCGCCTGAACTTCTCCGCGCAGGTCGCGGACGAGCTGCGGCGCTATTTCGGAGGGCGCGTGTACGACACGGTCATCCCGCGCAATGTGCGCCTTGCGGAGGCGCCGAGCCACGGGCGGCCCATCACGGAGTACGACACCGGCTCCAAGGGCGCGCGGGCGTACCTCGCCGCCGCCGAAGAATTTTTGCAGAGGCAGGGTTGAATATGGCAAAAGAAAAAGCATCCCGGCTCGGAACGGGCCTGAGCGCCCTGTTCGGTGAAGAAGAAAATGTACTGGAAAAGCCCGCAGAACAAAAGCTGCCCATTTCGCGCATCGAGCCGCGGAAGGATCAGCCGCGCCGCGAGTTTGACCCGGAAGCCATCGAAGAGCTCGCCGCATCCATTCGGGAATACGGGCTCATCCAGCCCATCACCGTGCGGGCGCTCGACAAAGGCTATTATCAGATCATCGCCGGCGAGCGCCGCTGGCGTGCCGCGCGGGCCGCAGGGCTCAAGGAAGTGCCGGTGCGCATTCTCGAAGCAGATGACAAGCTCGCCATGGAGCTCGCGCTCGTCGAGAACCTGCAGCGTGAAGACCTGAATCCGATGGAAGAGGCCGCCGGTTATAAGCGCCTCATGGATGACTACGGACTCACGCAGGAGGAAGTCGCCGGCCGCGTGCAGAAATCGCGTCCCGCCGTAACAAATGCGCTGCGCCTTCTGTCGCTCGGCGAAGGCCTGCAGAAAAAGGTCGCCTCCGGCACACTGTCCGCCGGTCACGCCCGCGCGCTGCTGCCGCTCAAGGACGAAGCCTTGCGCGAAAAGGCCGCCGAGGAGATCGCCGCGCGCAGCCTGAGCGTGCGCCAGACCGAAACACTCGTTGCATCGCTCTTAAAGCAAAAAGACGAGCCGGAAAAGCCGAAAAGCAATAAGATCGTCGTGGATTACGTCCGCGAAGCGGAAAAAGCGATGACCGACGCGCTCGGGAGAGCGGTAAAATTTCAGGGCGGACAGAAACGCGGCCGCATTTCCCTCGAGTTCTATTCCGCCGATGACCGCGAAGCCCTCATGGCAGCGCTCATGAAAATGGACATGCCGTGGAAAAAGCAGGAAGAATAACGCATACCTTATAATATAATGTAGAATCAGGAGATAGAAATCATGTTAGACATCCGTTTTATCCGTGAAAATCCGGAGCTCGTACGCGAGAACATCCGCAAAAAGTTCCAGGACCAGAAGCTCCCGCTCGTCGACGAAGTCATCGACCTCGACGAAAAGCTCCGCGCCGCCAAGACCGAGGCCAACGAGCTGCGCGCCAACCGCAACGCTCTCTCCAAGAAGATCGGCATGCTGATGGGTCAGGCGAAGAAGGATCCCTCCAAGCTGCAGGAAGCCGAAGCCATCAAGGCCGAAGTCGCCCGCGAGGCCGCGCGTCTTGCCGAGCTTGAAAAGCTCGAGCCGGAGTATGAAGCCGAGCTCACCAAACGCATGATGCTCATTCCGCAGATGATCGACGCGAGCGTGCCCATCGGCCCGGATGACAGCTGCAATGTGGAAGTGCAGCGCTTCGGCGAGCCGGTCGTGCCCGACTTTGAAGTTCCCTACCACACCGAGATCATGGAAAGCTTCAACGGCATCGACCTCGACGCCGCCCGCCGCGTCTCCGGCAACGGCTTCTACTACCTGCGCGGCGACATTGCCCGCCTGCACTCCGCCGTTCTCGCCTACGC
>CAZKGZ010000240.1:0-2331 GCA_964552365.1 uncultured Oscillospiraceae bacterium
GGGAGATTTTGCTCTATAGAGGAGGCCTCGCAGAGTTTGCGCCCGCGGGCGCAAAAAAATCCAATAATTTTTTTCGGCGACATGCGCGTCGAAAAAAATACTTCTCGCGGAGCGGAGTGTCGACCGGCCCGCTCGCGGGCCGACGAGGCGCGGAGCGGAGTGCATCTTCTCGTTCGGATGCCTGCATCCGAACGAAGCGAAGCGCAGCGGGTCTCGTTTGATTCTCACTCCAGGTTGAGGCGGTTTTTCAGGATGGCTCGGGTGGAGAAGAAATAGGCGGCGATCTCGATGACGGCGAGGCAGATGATGAGGGCGAACCACACCTGCGCGAAGCGGAAGAGCGCGGTGACGGAATCGGGACCGTAAAGAAGGTCGCCGAACAGCGTGGAGCTGCTGCCGAAGAGGACGGCGCTCAGGCTGCCGGAGAGCATGGAAACGGCGATGCCGATGCCGAAATAGGCGAGCAGCGACCAGAGAAGGCGGTGCTTGTTCGCGAGGTGGCCGAGAGAGAGCGATGTGTAGATGCGGAGGTTCCATGTGATATGGGACAGGATAACGCAAAGGATGCCCTCGGCAATGAGCCAGCCGATGCCGCTCGGCAGATCGTAGGCCGTCCAATACTCCGGCACCTCACGCATGAGCTGCAGGAAATCGCCGACATAGTCGTGCGCGTAGATCACGGTGAGCAGAAGCCCCGAAAGGCAGCAGACGAGGAGCGTTGCGAGCTCGAAAATGAGCGCCGTGAGCGTTTTGGAAGCGATGTGCTCCTCGGCCGTCGCGGGAAGAGTGAACATGAGATAGCCTTCGTCACAGAGAAGGCCCTTATAGAACCGGCGGATCACATAGATGATCATCACAACGACCGCCGCGATGAACACGAGGAACAGCATCAGCAGCGGCATCACGCCGAGGAGGAAGCGCACGAGCCAGTGCTGCACATCGGCGGCGAGAATGTAGCGCAGCGTAAAGCCGTTGACGACGCCGAGCGCCAGAAGGACCGCCCACACGAGGCCGAACCAGCGGATGCCTGCGCGCAGGTCGTATTTCATCAGTTTACCGAGCATAGCTGTTTCCTCCGTTCCAGACCGGCATGCGGTACATATTGCGGAAGAGCGCATCCACCGTTCCGCCGGTTTTCTCGCGGATGCTGTCGACGCTCGCATGGAGGGCGATCTGTCCGTTCTGCAGGAACACCGCCTCGTCGAGCACCTGCTCCACGTCCGCGATGAGGTGCGTGGAGATGAGCACCGTGCCGTTCTCGTTGTAGTTTGTCAGAATGGTGCGCAGGATGAATTCGCGCGCCGCGGGGTCTACGCCCGCGATCGGCTCATCGAGAAGATAGAGCTTCGCGCGGCGTGACATCACGAGCATGAGCTGCATTTTCTCCTTCGTGCCCTTGGAGAGCGTCTTGATCTTGAGATCCTTCTGCAGGCCGAGCATGCCGCACATATCCGTTGCCTTCGCGCGGTCAAAGTCCGCATAGAAGTCCGTGAACATATCCATCATGTCGCCCACGCGCATCCACTCGGGGAAGTACCCGCGGTCGGGGAGATAGCTCGTGATGGCTTTCGTCTCCGGGCCGGGGAGCATGCCCGCAATGCGCGCCTCGCCCGCCGTCGGGCGGAGAAGGCCGTTGAGAATTTTGATGAGCGTCGTTTTGCCCGAGCCGTTCGGGCCGAGCAGGCCGACGATCTTCCCGCTCGTCAGCGTGAGGTCCACGCCGCAAAGCGCCTGCACGGGGCCGAAGTCGCGCCGGAGCGCCGTGCATTTTACGAGTTCTTCATTCATCGTTTTTGTTCCTTTCCGTCTGCACTATGTCCGCCGCTTCGCCGCGGGGATAGCCCAGCTCCTGCATTTCGCGGAAAAAGTTCTCCGTGCACTGCACCGCGAGACGGCGGCGCATTTCCTCAAGCACGGCGGCGTCCTCCGTCACGGTGCGCCCGAGCGTGCGGTTCGTCTGCACGAGACCGAGCGTTTCGAGCTGCGTGATGGCCCGCTGCATCGTGTTCGGGTTTACGCCCGCCTCCGCCGCCAGCTCCCGCACCGCGGGAAACCGCGAGCCGAGCGGATAGGTGCCGGAGAGGATGCGCCGCGCCAGCTGTTCCGTAAGCTGCTGCCAGATCGGCCGCGAGCCTTCGATAATAAATTCCATTCGCGCCTCCTTACCGTACTATACAAACCTGTGTTTTTGTATTAGGTGATTAGTACAGTACCACATTCATACAGGCTTGTCAAGAGCCTATACGGTGTTGCCGCAGAAAATTTTTACAGATATTTGATAGAGTGCGCGGGGAAAGTGTGGTATGATTCGCTCGTGGGAAATTTGTTCAA
>CAZKGZ010000241.1:0-2302 GCA_964552365.1 uncultured Oscillospiraceae bacterium
GCACCGCCATCTCAAGCTCCACATCGTAGGTATACCGCGCACCGTCGCGCAGGATCTCCACCCAGCCGTGCGGGGCTTCGTCCGCGCCGTATGTGCCGCTGACGATCTTCGCATCGTACCCGAGCGCCCGCGCCGCCGCCCAGAAGGCCGAGGCGTAGTTATAGCAGTTGCCGCGCCCGGTGGAGTACATCGTGAGCGCCTCGCTCGCCGCCCAGCCGACATCGCCGTTTTTATAATAGTGGCGGCGGAGGTAGGTGAAGTTGTCGCGCACATAGAGATACATGGCGCGGAGCATCTCCTCGCGCGTCATGCTCTCGTCGGTCGCCTCGCGGATCGCCGCGAGAACATAGCCGTCGAGCTCCGCGTCCCCGGAGGTATACCGCCCGGAGGCATCGAAGTACAGCGTGCCGCGGTAGGCATTCTTCACGAAATAGCCGTCCTCGCCGACATAGTAAAGCTGTCCATCGATGAGCAGCGTCCCTTCGGCGGGGCGGCCGTCCTCGCCGTCCCATGCAGCCGCGCCCGAAGCCGCCGTATAGATGTCGCCGCTGCCCCAATCGCCGGGGACCACATCGGGATAGAAATCGCTCTCGCCCTCGGCGGCGTCGAGCCCGAAGAGACGGTCGAAGAATACCGCCGCCTCGGCGCGCGTGATGCTCTCGCTGCCGTGCAGCGAAACGGCGGTCATCGCCTCGGAAATATCCTCCTCGGAGAAGGTGCCGGAGAGGAGCGCGGCGAGCGTCTCCTCCGTGAGCGGCTCGTCCGCATTTTCCACAGACACGGTCTGCCCGCCGGCGCGAAGGACGGCATCGGCTGCCTCGCCCGCCGTGAGCGTGTCCGCCGGACGGAAAAGCCCGTTCCCGCACGCCATGTATCCGGCTTCATATGCGATCTCGGGTCCGCTTTCTTCGGCAACCTCTTCCGCCGCTGCCGTGGGAGCGGGACTCGCCGCCGTGTCTGCGGCCGCATCCTTCGCGCGGTTTCGCGATACGGAAAACGCGATCGTGAGCACCGCTGCCGACAGGACAATACCCGCGCCGATCCACAGATATTTGCGCCGGCTCTTTGCCGGCTTTTTCATTTCATCCGAATGTTCCATGGGACGCCTCTTTATACAGAGTATGGTGCGTAAAAAAGGCGGCACGCCGCGAATGCGATGCGCCGCCGGATCACGCCGAAACAGCAGATTACAGAAGATGGACGCCGCGCGCCTTGCAAAGGTTCACTGTCTCCTCGTCCCAGATGCCGGACTGCACCTCGCCGATGTGTGCGCAGCCGATGAGCAGCATGCAAAGGCGCGACTGGCCGATGCCGCCGCCGATGGTGTAGGGCAGCTCACCGTTGAGAAGCGCTTTGTGGAAGGGGAGAGAGCGGCGGTCGTCGCATCCCGAAAGCGTGAGCTGACGGTCGAGACTCTCGGGGCTCACGCGAATGCCCATGGACGACACCTCAAACGCGCGGTCGAGCAGTGTGTTGCGGAAGATAATGTCGCCGTTCAGATCCCAGTCGTCGTAGTCGGGCGCGCGCCCGTCGTGCTTCTGACCGGAACGGAGCGTTTTGCCGATCTGCATGATGAAGCAGGTCGGGTGGAGCTTCGTGTACTCGTTCTCGCGCTGCGAGGGCGTGAGATCGGGGTACATATCCTCAAGCTCCTGGCTCGTGATGAAGGAGACATCGCGGCTCAGATGCGCGCGGAGCTGCGGGAACTCCCACTCGAGCTCATCGCCGGTCATGCATATGGCCGTGACGATGCGCCGCACGGTGTCCTTGAGATAATCGATGGTGCGCTCTTCCACGCGGATGACCTTTTCCCAGTCCCACTGGTCGACATAGACCGAGTGGATGTTGTCGAGCACCGCCTCATCGCGCCGGATGGCGTTCATATCGGTGTAGAGGCCCTTGCCCTCGTAGAAGTTGTACTCGCGCAGCGCCCAGCGCTTCCACTTGGCGAGAGACTGTACGACCTGGCACTCGGCATCGCCGACGGCGGGCACATCAAAGGAGACCGGACGCTCGATACCGTTGAGGTTATCGTTGAGGCCGGTGTCGGTGCGCACGAACAGCGGCGCGGACACGCGCTTGAGATTCAGCGCCGAGCCCAAATTCTTCTGAAAGCTCCTCTTGATGAATTCAATGGCTCTCTGCGTCTCATAGACGCTCAGCCGGGGCGTATACCCCTCGGGAATAATGCAGCCGCTCATGTTTTCACCCTCCTTGTTTCTTTAGGATGACCCCAAACGATCTCAATGCCGAATCGTTCGGGGCTGTCCCGGAACGACCCGGACACGATTTTCCGGGGCTG
>CAZKGZ010000242.1:0-2286 GCA_964552365.1 uncultured Oscillospiraceae bacterium
AATCGATGCTGCGGCGGATGTCCTTTTTCGTCATGCCGACCTTCTGCATGATCTCAAAGCGCTTCTGATCTTCGTATCCCTCGGAGATCTGCTTATAGTAGAGGATCAGCACCGCCGCGAGAATGAAGACGATCGTGAGCATGATGCCGATGAAGAAGAGGGCGCCGTAGGTACCGTAAAACTCGTCGCGGTTTCCCTCTCGTGAGGTGAACATAATATAGCCGCTGTGTCGATCATCCCCGACTTCGCCGTTCATGGCGGTGTCGATCGCATCCATAAGGTCGAACGAGAATTCGTCGAGCGCGTCCTCATCCTGATCTGTATCGAAGTTGAAGACCCACTTGAAACTCACACGGCGCATGCCGCTCTCGTCCACGGCGTCAAAGCCTTCCACGGCGGCAGACACATCGTTTACGATCAGCGTGATCTGTTCGGTGGCGCCGGTCGCCGGAACGATGATCGTGCCGGTTTTGGCTTCTTTCACGCGCCATGTGTGGGAGACATCGCCCATGGTAAGAGTGATGCTGTCCTGCGCGTAGGCTTTTTTCACGGTGAGCACGAGGGCTTCATCGTCCGCGAGCGTGACGCTCTCCCCCGTCTGTGCCTGATAATCGGCTGCGGAGATCACATAAAAATCACGAAGGTCTCTTCGGGCGTACGAGCCGGCGGCATAGTCGCACTGTGCCGTGCTGCCGTTCATGACGCCGGTCACATTGGCGAAGCGGTAGTCCTGCACATTCTGCAGCTCGACGTTTTTCTCCGCTGTGAGCTCCGCGATGCATTTGCGGGCGACGCTCAGATCATCCTCCGACGGCAGTGCACCGGTTTCCGAGACAAATGTCAAATTCGTTTCGCGCGGATACTTGGCCGCGATGGAGTCCTCCGCGCCGAAATAGAGACTGGAGCTTGAGGAGATCATCACGAGGATCATGGTGGCAATGATGCAGACAGACGCAAGTCCCGCGCCGTTTCGCTTCATGCGGTACGCCATGGAGGATACCGAGACGAAATGATTCGGCCGATAATAATACTTTTTGTTTTTCTGCAGGATGCGGCAGAGGAGGACGCTGCCCGAGATCATCAGGAGATAGGTGGCGAGGATCACGAGGATGACGGCGACAAAGAACCACACGGCCGCGTCCGCCGGGTTCGCGATGGCGACGGCCATATAGTACGCAAGAGCGAGAAGAAAAACGCCTGCCAGGCCGAGCACCCAGTTGGCGCGCGGCGGCTTTTCGCCGACATTTTCACTGCGGAGAAGCGCAACGGCGCTGCTGCGCCCCACGCGAATAACCGAAGAGAGCCAGATCACGGCGAAAATCAGAGCATAGAATACCAGGGCATTGCACAGGGACTGAGCGTCAATGCGCACGCGGTAGGTGATCTCACCGCCGAGCAGGTTGATAAGTCCCAGTTCCGCCAGTTTGGAGAACAGAATACCGAGTGCAAGGCCGATGGAAAGAGACAGGGCGGCGGTAATGAGGCTCTCCCATGTGACGATGCGTGCGAGGCTGCGCTTGCCCATGCCGAGGACATTGTAAAGGCCGAATTCCCGCTCGCGGCGGCGGACGAGGAACGAATTGGTATAGTAGAGAAAAACAGCGGAGAACACGAGAATTACGATCTTGCCGAAATTCAGGAGGAGACCTGCCGTGGTCATGCCTCTCGGGAGCAGCGCAAGCGTCTCCTGCGAGGAGAGGAACGAGATGATGTAGAACATCATCACCATGCAGATGCAGGTGAGCAGGTACGGATAGAAGAGCTTTTTGTTTTTGCGGATGCCGTCCCAGGCGAGGCGCGGATAGAGTGAGAGTTTCATTGCTTCTCACCGCCTCCCGCGAGCATGGTGAGCGTTTCGGCGATGCGCTGATAGAAAAGCTCGTTCGTCATCTCGCCGCGGTAGAGCTGGTGGAACACCTCACCGTCGCGGATGAAGAGGACGCGCCCGGCGGTGCTGGCCGCCTTGACGGAGTGCGTAACCATCAATATGGTCTGTCCGGAGCGGTTCACCTCGGCAAAGAGACGGAGAAGCTCGTCGGTCGATTTGCTGTCGAGTGCGCCGGTCGGCTCGTCCGCGAGCAGGATGCGCGGATTTGTGATGAGGGCACGGGCCACGGCGGCGCGCTGCTTCTGTCCGCCGGAGACCTCGTAGGGGTACTTTTTCAGCAGCTCGCGGATGCCGAGGGTCTCCGCAAGACCCATGAGGCGCGTGCGCATTTCATCGTAGCTCTTTCCGGCGAGCACGAGGGGAAGATAGATGTTGTCCTCAAGCGTGAAGGTGTCGAG
>CAZKGZ010000243.1:0-2282 GCA_964552365.1 uncultured Oscillospiraceae bacterium
TTTCCTTGTGCGTCACGCCGAAGCGCTGCTCCTCGTCCACGATGAGAAGGCCGAGGTCCTTGAATACGACGCTTTTCTGCAGGAGGCTGTGCGTGCCGATGAGCAGGTCGATGCTGCCCGCCTGCAGCTTTTTGAGGATGTCTTTTTTCTGATTGGGCGTGGAGTAGCGCGAGAGGAGCGCGATCTCCACGGGGTAGCCGAAGAAGCGGCGCATGGCGGTCTGATAGTGCTGCCGTGCGAGCACCGTGGTCGGCACGAGGATGGCGCACTGCTTGCCGTCCAAAATGCACTTCATGGCCGCGCGCAGGGCGACTTCGGTCTTGCCGTAGCCCACGTCGCCGCACAGGAGGCGGTCCATCGGCACGGGCTTTTCCATGTCCTCCTTGATCTCGCGGATGCAGCGGAGCTGGTCGTCCGTTTCGGCGTAGCCGAACGACTCCTCAAACTCGGTCTGCCACGGGCTGTCGGGGGAGAAGGCGAAGCCGGGCGTTTTGGCGCGCTGCGCATAGAGCTTCACGAGCTCGGAGGCGAGCTGCTTGGCGGCGGCTTTGGCGCGGGTGGTGGTGCGGCGCCATTCCGTGCCGCCCATGCGCGAGAGCTTGACGGGGTGGTCTTCCCCGCCGCCGATGTATTTCGACACGAGGTCGAGCTGCGTGGCCGGGACATACAGGCTGTCCGAGCCGGCGTAGCAGATCTTGATATAGTCCTTTTCCGCGCCGTCCACCGGGATCTTGAATATGCCGGCGAAGCGGCCGATGCCGTGGTGCTCGTGCACCACGAGGTCGCCCACGGACAGATCCGCGCACGAGCCGAGCTTTTCGCGGTCCGCCATCGCGCGGCGGCGCTTGCGGCTGCGCAGCGCTGTCGCCAGGATCTGCGTATCGGTGAGTACGGCGAGCTGTGCCTCCGGCGCTTCGAGACCGGCCGAGAGGCTCCCGACCGCGACCGTCACATGGCCCGGCGGCGGCACTTCGCCGTTCGGGAAGCTGCGCAGCGGGTGCAGGCCGTTCCGCTCGAGCATGCCCGCGAGCACATCGGCGCGGCGTTCATCGGCGGCGAGGACAACGGTGCGGAAGCCGTTTTCCGTATAGCGCTGCACATCGGCGAGCGCCGTCTCCGCGCTGCCGCCGTAGCTCGGGAGCTGGCGCACGTTCGTGTCGAGCACCGAGCGCGGCGAAATGGGATAGCGCCCCGCGCTGAAGGCGTCCGTCATCACGACGGCGAATTCCGCGAGCTTTTCGCACGCGTCCTTCCACGGCAGCAGGTAGTCCGCCGCCTCGCCCGTCGGGTACGCGGCCTCGCGCAGGATCTTTATATCGTCCGCGAGAGATTCCGTAAGCTCCTTGGCCTTCTCCGCGCAGCGGTTCGGCGCATCGATGAACACGAGCGCATCCGGCGCGATGAAGTCAATGGCAGTTGAATACTCTTTGTATAATTCCGGCAGGTACCGGTCGCTCCACGGGAGCGGTGCGCCGGTGCGGATCTTCTCCGCATCGCGGCGGAGACGGCCCGCAAGCTCGGCATTCCCGCGGCGGTCGGCGCGCGTGCCGCGCGCTTCGAGCCCTTTGGCGATGGCGTCGGCGCGGTTTGCGTCCGGAAGCGCTTCGCACGCGGGGAGCACACGGAACTCTTCGGCGTTTTCGGCGCGGCGCTGCGTGTCGGTGTCGAAAAAGCCCATGGAGTCGATCTCATCGCCCCAGAATTCGGCGCGTATCGGGCGCTCCGAGCCGGGCGAGAATATGTCGAGAATGCCGCCGCGGCGGGAAAATTGACCCGGTCCCTCGACCATGTCGCTGCGGCGGTAGCCGCTTGCGAGGAGCTTCGGCTCGAGCGCTTCGGGGCCGTTTCCCTCGCCGACCTTCATCGTGAAGGCGGCGTCGGTAAGTGTTTCGGGGCTGAGCGTGCGCTGCAGGAGACCGGACACGGTGCACACCGTGATCGGCGCACCGCTCTGCATCGCATCGAGCGCGCGCAGGCGCTGCTGCTCCTCCTGCCGCGAGACGACCTCCGCATCGCGCATGGCGAGGTCGCGCCCCGTGAGGGAGACGGTCTTCTCCCCGAGCAGTGCTTCCAGATCCGCCGCGAGCGTGCGGGCATTGGCCTCGTCCGTGCACAGAACGAACAGCGGCCGCCCCGTTTCGCGCCGCAGCATGGCGGCGGCGAGCGCGCGCATGGCACCGCCCGTCTGCGTCAAAAGGGCAGGCAAATAGCCCTCCTCAACCCTCAGGGGGAGGGTAGCCAAGGAGGGTGTCGTCGATATTGCTTTGATAATTGCGTCCATA
>CAZKGZ010000244.1:0-2269 GCA_964552365.1 uncultured Oscillospiraceae bacterium
ATTATGGCTACACCGCATAACAGCGCGGCTCCGGGGGATTTTGCCAAGACGGTTCTGATGCCGGGCGATCCGCTTCGGGCGCAGTACATCGCGGAGAATTATCTCGAAGACCGCCGCCTGGTCAACAACGTGCGCGGCATTCAGGGCTACACCGGGACCTACAAGGGCGTGCCGGTGAGCGTGATGGCGAGCGGCATGGGCATGCCCACCATCGGCATCTACAGCTACGAGCTCTACAACTTCTACGGCGTGGAGAACATCCTGCGCGTCGGCTCGGTCGGCGCCATCAGCGAGAAGCTGCATGTGCGCGACATCATCCTCGGGCAGGGCGCGTGCACGAACTCCGCCTACGCCTCGCAGTTCGGCTGCCGCGGCTCGATCGCGCCGATCGCGGACTACACGCTGCTGCGCACCGCCGCCGACATCGCCGAGGAGCGCCATCTGCGCTACGCCGTCGGCAACCTGCTCTCGTCCGACACGTTCTACGACGACGACAAGGGTGCGAACGCTCCCTGGATCAAGATGGGCGTGCTCGGCATCGAAATGGAATCCGCCGCGCTCTACCTCAACGCCATGCGCGCGGGCAAGCGGGCGCTCGCCATCTGCACCGTGTCCGACCACATCCTCACCGGTGAGGAGACGACCGCCGAAGAGCGGCAGACCTCGTTCCGCGAGATGATGGAACTGGCGCTCGAAGTTGCCGTCCGCGTGTGAAAAACATTTGAAATTGCACGGCGGACGAGTTGTAAACTCGACGGAAATTTTGTCCGAATAGCAACATTCTGTAACGTTTCGCGGCTTGCATATGCAAATGCACCGTGGTATAATCACTGTTGCAAAATCCCGTACAGGGATAATTTATAAGGAGGAAAGTTTTACTATGAAGAAGATCCTTGCTGTTCTTCTGGCTCTGACCATGGTCTTTGCCCTCGTCGCCTGCGGCACCACCGCCACCACCACGACCGAGACCAAGACCGAAGAGCCCACCGCCACCGAGGCTCCCGCTGAGGAAGCCGAGGCCACCGAAGCCCCCGCCGAGGAAGCCGAAGAGACTCCCGCCGAGGAAACCGTTGATGCCGACTCCATCGAGGACACCATGACCTCCGAAGACGGCACCTACGAAGTCGCCTTCGTCACCGACGTCGGCCAGCTCAAGGACAAGTCCTTCAACCAGGGCACCTGGAACGGCGTCAAGCTGTACGCCTATGAGAACGGCCTGAGCTACAAGTACTACCAGCCCGCCAACGGCGACCAGGCCACCGACGATGACCGCTACGACGCCATGAAGGCCGCTGCCGACAACGGCGCGAAGGTCGTTGTGTGCGCCGGCTACCTGCAGGCCACCGCTCTTGAGAAGGCCGCTACCGATTACCCCGAAGTGAAGTTCGTCTTCATCGACGGTTGGTCCCTCGGTCTTGACAACGTTGCTGCTATCGCCTTCCAGGAAGAGCAGTGCGGCTACCTTGCCGGCTATGCAGCCGTCATGGAAGGCTTCACGAAGCTCGGCTTCTGCGGCGGCGGCGGCGGAACGAACGCTGCCTGCTGCCGTTACGGCTACGGCTACGTCCAGGGCGCCGAAGCTGCGGCTGCCGTTAAGGGCGTGAACGTTGAAATGAACTACACCTGGCTGTACGGTGCTTCCTTCCAGCCCTCTGCCGAGCTGCAGACCCTCGTCTCCGGCTGGTACGAGAACGGCACCGAGATCGTGTTCTCCTGCGGCGGCTCCATCTTTGACTCCATCACCGCTGCCGCTGCCGCCAACGACGCTTACGTCATCGGCGTTGACGTTGACCAGTCCAGCCAGTCCGACACCGTCATCACCTCCGCCCTCAAGGGCATCGGTGAGGCCGCTTACCTCGCTCTGACCGCCGCTTACGACGGAACCTGGGCCGATACCTACGGCAACAACTGCGTGACCATGGGCGCTGCCCAGAACGCTGTCGGCCTGCCGGTCGATACCTGGTCTCTCGAGAACTGGTCCGTCGAAGAGTACGAGGCCATGTTCCAGCAGATCGTTGACGGCGAGCTCGTCATCGACGCCGACTACGCCAACCTCGGCTCCACCGAGCACGTCACTCTGAACGTCGTCGAGTAATCACACACCGCACTTCCCGGAGGAAGAGGCATTTGCCTCTTCCTCTTTTTTATTTTCGCGTTATTGCAATTTCAGGGGAAAAATTGTATAATAAACAAATAGTATAAAAGCCGCTTTTTGGCGGAAAGGCAACACCGCGCAAATTGGCAAGAGCGATTTGCGAGAGATTTTTTG
>CAZKGZ010000245.1:0-2267 GCA_964552365.1 uncultured Oscillospiraceae bacterium
CGGCGCTGCCTTGAGGCACATAAAATAACGAAAAAAGCTTCCCGGACGGTTTTTCCGTTCGGGAAGCTTTTGGTTTTCAAGACTTTGTATCAGTCGATCTTTCCTTCGAGGACTTTGAGGTCGTAGGGCTCGAACTTTACGTTGCGGTAGCCTTCGACATCGAGGGGCACGCCCGTCCAGTCGGAGTGGGGCTCGCCGGTCTGCTTTACGAGGACATCGTAGAGGATGTCGTATGTCACGCCGTCGATCGTCTCGGTCATCGTGCTGTAGGGCAGCGTGCGGTGATAGGCGATGTGCTGGCCGTTGTTGTTGAAGTGATATCCGCAGCGGATGCGGCAGCCGTCAAGACCCAGATACTCGAAGTTCTTCATGAGGTCGGCGAGGATCTGATCGCCCTCGCGCTCATAGAGGTTCTCCGGAGTGGTGATGGTGTAGTCGGCGCGGAACTGGATGGGCAGACCGTACTTGGCGAAACGGTTGGCAAAGTCGATCATGCCGTCGTGCGGGTAGTTCTTGAAGAGCACGCAGTTGATGCGCACGGGCACCTTCAGGGAGCCGAGCAGCTCGTCGTTGCACTCCTCCACATAGTGCACCATGTGGCGGGAGATGTTGATGCAGGTGATCTTGTCCTTGTTCTTCTCCGTGAACGCGATGATGCGCTCGGCCGGGAAGAGGTCGGACACGGGCAGCGTGGTGTTGATGAATACGCGGTGTCCCTCGGGGATGCAGTCCATCATCACCTGCAGATCGTCCGGCTCGGAAAACGGCTCGCCGCCGGTAAACACGAAGTCGCACTTCGGGGTGATGCTGTGGAACATGCGGATGCTCTCGCACACCTTTTCCACGCTGAAGCCTACGGGATTCTGGTATTCCTGCTTGTTGATGCAGAACGGGCAGTGGTTCTTGCAGTCATAGGGTACAAATACGGTAACGGTCGCGCCGCCCTCGCGGGTCATATAGGGATTGTGTTGTTCCATGTTCTCCACCTGTTCATAGGTTTTCTTCAAATAGTCATTATAACACCGTCTTAACAAAAATGCCAATAGAAAACCGACATAAAGTTGAAAAAAATAAAAAAATTTTCGATTTTACGGAAATCTCCCCCTATTGCCGCCCGCGCCGCGGGATGGTATAATGTCCGGGAACGAAATTTCCGGGGAGAGGTTGAATGACAAAACTGCTGTTTGTCTGCCATGGGAATATTTGCCGGAGCCCTATGGCGGAGTTTGTGATGAAGGATCTGGTGAAAAAGGCGGGGCTGGAGGAGCGGTTTTGCATCGCTTCCGCGGCGGTCAGCCGGGAGGAGATCGGAAACGGCGTCTATCCTCCGGCGCGGCGCAAGCTCGCCGAGCACGGCATCTCCTGCGCCGGACACGCCGCGCGGCAGATGACGCGCCGCGACTATGACGAGTACGATCTTCTCATCGGCATGGACGAATCGAATCTGCGCGCCATGCAGCGCATCTGCGGCGGCGACCCGGACGGAAAGCTCTCGCTCCTCCTCTCGCACACCGCCCGCCCCGGCGCCGTAGCCGACCCGTGGTACACCGGCGACTTCGAGTCCACCTGGCAGGACATCCTCGAAGGCTGCACCGCACTGTTGCGGGAACTGACGGAAGAATCATAAAACGAAAGGAAACTATGGAAAATGCTGCGAAAAGCCGAAGAAAAAGACCATGACCTTTATATAGAGCTCGCGCGGGAGTTTTACCACTCTCCGGCGGTGCTCGCGCCGATCCCGGATGCATATTTTGAGAACACGTTCCGCGAGGCCATGCGCTCGGACGTGTACATCCTCCTGTACCTTCTGGAAGTTGAGGGGCAGAATGCCGGCTATCTCATCCTCTCGCGCAGCTTCTCCCCCGAGGCCGGCGCCCCGATCTGCTGGATCGAGGAGCTGTACATCCGCGAGCCCTACCGCGGGCACGGCATCGGCACGAAGGGGCTCGCCGCCGTGTGCGAAAAGTTCCCCGAGGCGCGCCTGCGTCTGGAGGTGGAGCCCGAAAACGAAGGTGCCGCCCGTCTCTACCGCCGCGTCGGCTTCAAGGAGCTCGGCTATGTGAGCTATGTCTCCGATGTGCCGCAGGAGGCCGGCAACAAGTGAGAAACGACCGCCGTTCGGAGCGTTCCGAGCGGCGGCCTTGTTTTATTCTTCCGGTTTGTCTTCCGGCTTGTCTTCCGGCTTCTCTTCCGGCTTTTTCTCCGGGAAAACGAGCATCAGGAGCACGAAGAGGATGCAGCAGACATTGATGACGATGTCGGCGATG
>CAZKGZ010000246.1:0-2259 GCA_964552365.1 uncultured Oscillospiraceae bacterium
CCACTGTCCCGCAATTTTCACCGGTGAAAATTGAATCGTTTCCAAGCGGTTCATCGGTTTTTATGCCAAAAATACGGCGTGGTTTTTGCACCAAGTAAATATTACTCGGTTTTGCTCCTTTACATAATTACGGCCTGAAAATAATTCAGCAAAATAAAGTAAAGAAGTTGCAAAATAATACATAAAGAAATTTATACATCGCTTGCAATGCGATGGGTTTTGTGTTAGTATATGATCACATGATAATATGACAATAGGAGTATTCTGTCATCTTAGCGTGTTCCTTTGCGGTAAACGACAAAAGGGGCGTTTTCCGCGGTTAACTTGTTTTCAAATTTTTTGAAAAAATTTTTGTGGGATATAAAAAACCATCGCACAAAGTTTAAGGAGGACTCGACATGAAGAAGATCGGTACCAGAGCCTTAGCATGGATTCTGACACTGATGATGCTGTACTCGGCCCTGCCTGTGAGCGCACTGGCAGCAGAGTACGGCGCGAGTGGCGACGCGAAAACGGAAACGACGGAAACCGTCCCGACCGGCGAAGCGTCCGACAAGCAGGGCACCACCGCTCCTGCGTCCGGGGTAGGGGAAACTGCGCCTTCGCAGCCCTCGGACAGCGGGATCTCGACGGCTTCCCTGGGCGACCCGATGCCCGCATCGGTAGTCGACCCCGAAGAGGACACGGAACACTACCGTACTTATATTTATAAGGTAAACGGTACGAAAGTGTCCGAGCAGATCGTCAAGAACGGCGACACGCTCCTCGAGCCTGTGACGCCTACCGTGCCCGAAGGACAGAAGTTCCTCGGCTGGTATGTCGGCGACACCGAGCTTACGTTCGGCACCGTGTCCGGCATCACCGCTGACGGAGAGGTCACGGTCGAAGCGAAGTTCTCCAAAGTCTACTATGCGTACTTCATGACCGTTGCCGGCACCGACGGCACGAGCGCGGTCTACAAGACGCTCGAGGCCACGAGCGAGAACAACTTCACCGTCACTGCTCCGTCCGACTACGAGCCGGCCGGCCGCAGAGTCGTGAGCTGGCAGAACGGCACGACCGTCGCCACCGGCGAGAGCGTCACCCTCACCGCCGACACCACGTTCACCCCGAACACGGTCGAGTGCGTGTGGGTCACCTACGACACCGACGGCGCGGGCCATGTCGAATCGCAGTATGCGGACAAGGGCGCGACCGTGACGCTGAGCACCGCGACGCCCACCCGCACCGGCTACACCTTCGGCGGCTGGACGCTTGAAAAGGGCAGCTCCAATGCTGTGACCTCCATCAGCAACATTCAGCAGGACACCATGGTCTACGCCATCTGGAACGCGGCCGATGTCACCTACACGGTCGTCTACTGGGGCGAGAACGCGGACGATGAAAATTACTCTCCGCTCGCTACTGCTTCCAAGACGGCAAAGACCGGCACAACGGTTTCGATGGATTCGTCGAGCGGCGCACTCCCGTCCTCCGTGTCCGACAGCAAGTACTTCACCTTCGAGAGATCCGACAGCGTGACGATCCGCGCCGACGGCTCCTCCGTCCTGAATGTGTACTTCCAGAGAAACGAGTACACCATCACATTTGATCTGCTGGGATACTATTATAGGTCAATGTCAGGATATAATCGCGCGTCTTCTAGCACATATTCAACTCAGCCTGTTCTTACAATGGATGGGACGACTTATACCGGCACTTACAGCTTTACGGCAAAGTACGAACAGAACATCTCCGCGCTTTGGCCGACAGCGGGCAACTTCACCACTCTTCCTACAAGAGATAGCTGGGGAACCACCACATACAGCTTCTTAGGGTGGAACCAAACAACTGTTTCAAAGCGCCTTACGCTGACAAGCGACATTATAGAGCAGGGATCGTATAACGCATACTGGCGAACTAACCTGACGGAATATACACTGAACTACATGTTCGAAACGCCGGACGGCACCGGCACCGCTTATACCTACAATGGTACTACCCGCTACTACGCAAAGAGCGAAGCGTATTCCCAGACGGCGAATACCACGAGCGGCAGCTGGAGCGCAAAAGCCATTACCGGCTTTACCTCCGTCAATGTTGAGCAGAGCGGCACGACCGTCAACCTCTACTACTCCCGCAACAGCTACACGCTGACGCTGAACAACTACGGCGCGACTACATCGCATTCGGTCATGTACGAAGCGTCCCTCGCCTCTTACGAAACCACCCCGGCTCGTCCGGCGGGCTTCTCCGAGAACGCCAAGTTCATGGGCTGGT
>CAZKGZ010000247.1:0-2247 GCA_964552365.1 uncultured Oscillospiraceae bacterium
AGAGTCGGCGGAAAAGATCCGCAAAGCGCCGCAGACGGCATCGTTCGGTGGTGCCCGGAAGAAAAATATGAATATTTTTTAAAAACAGCACATTCCCTCTTGCAATTTGCAAAGGGGTGTGCTATTTTATAGTCACAGGTTAGCACTCGAGGCTCAAGAGTGCTAACGCCGTTCAAGAAAAAGTGATAACACACTACTATAGGAGGAAACAAACATGAAACTCAAACCGTTGGCAGACCGTGTCGTTCTCAAGCGTACGGAGGCCGAGGAAAAGACCAAAGGCGGCATCATCCTCACCAGCGCGGCGCAGGAGAAGCCGGAAGTATATGAAGTCATCGTCGTCGGCCCCGGCGGAATGGTGGACGGCAACGAAGTAAAGATGGAAGTCAAAGCGGGCGACAAGGTCATCGCCGGCAAGTACACCGGAACCAATGTCAAGCTCGAGGGCGAGGAATACACCATCGTCCGTCAGAGCGACATTCTGGCGATCGTAGAATAATCGGGAGGATAAAATATTATGGCTAAGAATCTTGTTTATGGTGCGGAAGCCCGCAAGGCACTGCAGGCCGGCGTGGATAAGCTCGCCGATACCGTGAAGATCACCCTCGGACCCAAGGGCCGCAACGTTGTTCTGGATAAGAAATTCGGCACTCCGCTCATCACCAATGACGGCGTGACGATCGCAAAGGAAATCGAGCTTCCCGACGCCGCCGAGAACATGGGCGCCCAGCTCATCCGCGAAGTCGCCACCAAGACGAACGATGTCGCCGGCGACGGCACCACGAGCGCGACCGTTCTTGCACAGGCCATCATTCGCGAAGGTCTGAAGAACCTCGCCGCCGGTGCGAACCCGATGGTCCTGCGCCGCGGCATTGCCAAGGCTGCCGAGGCCGCTGTCAATGAGATCAAGACTTCTTCGCAGCCCGTGAGCGGCACGAAGGACATCGCCCGCGTCGGCACCATTTCCTCCGGCGACGAGCAGATCGGCACTCTGATCGCCGAGGCCATGGCGAAGGTCGGACAGAACGGCGTCATCACCGTTGAAGAGTCCAAGACCGCCCAGACCTACTCCGAGGTCGTGGAAGGCATGCAGTTCGACCGCGGCTACATCTCCCCCTACATGGTCACCGATTCCGAGAAGATGGAAGCTGTCGTTGACGACGCCTACATCCTCATCACCGATAAGAAGATCTCCAGCATTCAGGAGATCCTGCCTCTGCTCGAGAAGATCGTGCAGGCCGGCAAGAAGCTCGTCATCATCGCCGAGGATGTCGAGGGCGAGGCTCTCGCGACCATCCTGCTCAACAAGCTGCGCGGCACATTCTCCTGCGTGTGCATCAAGGCTCCTGCTTTCGGCGATCGCCGCAAAGAGACCCTGATGGACATCGCCGTCCTGACCGGCGGCCAGGTCATTTCCAGCGACTACGGCATGGAACTCAAGGAAGCCACCATGGAGATGCTCGGCAGAGCTCGCCAGGTCAAGGTCACCAAGGAGAACACCATCATTGTCGACGGCGCCGGCACGAAGGAAGCCATTGCCGAGCGCGCAGCGCAGATCAAGAACCAGCATGAGATGTCCACCTCCGATTACGACCGTGAGAAGCTCATGGAGCGTCTCGCCCGCCTGAGCGGCGGCGTGGCCGTCATCAAGGTCGGTGCAGCCACCGAGGCCGAGATGAAGGAGAAGAAGCTCCGCGTCGAGGATGCTCTCAACGCCACGAAGGCAGCTGTCGAGGAAGGCATCGTTGCCGGCGGCGGCACGGCGTACGTGCAGGCCGGTCTCGCGGCCGAGAAGGTCGTTGCCGAGCTCGAAGGCGATGAGAAGACGGGCGCCGCGATCGTTGCGAAGGCCCTGCAGGCTCCTCTGATGCAGATCGCCGCGAACGCGGGTCTCGAAGGTGCCGTCATCCTCAACAAGGTGCGCTCCTCCGAAGTGCCGGGCTACGGCTTCGACGCTGCCAAGGAAGAGTATTGCGATATGATCGCCGCCGGCATCGTTGACCCGACCAAGGTCTGCCGCAGCGCTCTTGAGAACGCCGCATCCGTTGCCGCCACCGTCCTCACCACCGAGGCCATGGTCGTCAACATCCCCGATCCCCCCGCGCCGGCTCCGGCGAACCCGGACATGGGCGGAATGTATTAATTCCCAAAAACGCCGGCCATCGGGCAGAGCCCCCTCTCTCCCCCGATGCGCCAAGCCATAAAAGCACAGCATCCCCCGACCGAAGTCGGGGGATGTTTGCGTTT
>CAZKGZ010000248.1:0-2230 GCA_964552365.1 uncultured Oscillospiraceae bacterium
AAGCGCACGAGCGATGACCACAAGCTCACCGACCTTCTCTATCTCTGCCACGCGCACCTCACCTACGGCGTGTCGTGCAGCGACATTCTCGCCTCCATCCGCGAGCGGTTCGTGTCCATCCGCGATGAGCTCGGCCTCTCCTACCGCGTGGAGGACGATTTCGACGCGTACGCTTCGAAGCTCTCGCGCGACACCAGCGTGGACGAGCTCGTATCGCGCGGCGAGTATTTCACCTCCCGCCTCATGGCGGAGACGCTCGGCTACACGTTCGTGGACGCCGCCGAGTGCGTGTTCTTCGGCTTCGACGGGCAGTTTGACCGCGAAAAGACCGACGCCGCCATCGCCGCGGCGCTCGAGAAATACGGCAGGATCGTCATTCCCGGCTTCTACGGCCGCGTGCCGACCGGCAAGATCAAGGTCATGACGCGCGGCGGCAGCGACATCACCGGCTCCCTCGCCGCAGCGGCGGTGAACGCCGATGTGTACGAGAACTGGACGGATGTCTCCGGCATCCTCATGGCCGACCCGCGCATCGTCGATGACCCGCGCCCCATCCCGCGCATCACCTACGCGGAGCTGCGCGAAATGGCGTTCATGGGCGCGTCGGTGCTGCACGAGGAGTCCATCCTTCCGGTAAAGGAAAAAGGCATCGCGCTCAACATCCGCAACACGAACCGTCCGCAGGATCCCGGCACGTACATCGTTGAGCACATCGAGAACGAGGACGACCTCGAGCGCCCCATCACCGGCATTTCCGGCCGGCGCAACTTCACGATCCTCTCGGTGTTCAAGCGCAACATGAATACCTGCACGACGCTCTGCAACGCGCTCGAGATCATCGACCGCTACCACGCCGCCGTGGAGCACATCACGCTCGGCCTCGACAGCTTCGCGCTCGTCATCGCCTCGGCGGCGCTTGAGAATACGCTCTACGACATCATCGCCGACATCCAGAAGACCTGCCGCCCGGACGATGTCCGCGTGCAGGACGGCATCGCGCTCGTCGCCGCCGTCGGCCGCAAAATGACATCGCGCCCCGGCACGTCCGGCAAGCTCTTCCGCGCGCTCGGCGAGCACGGCCTGAACATCCGCACCATTGCCCAGGGAGCCGACGAGCTCTCGATCATCGTGGGCGTGGAAAACCGCGACTTCGAAAAAGCCATCCGCGTCCTCTACGACGGATTCACCGGCTGAGGAAACGCCGCATAATATCACCGATATTTGAAAAAAATTACAGGAGAGAGATAACTATGAAAAGCTGCAAAATTGCCGTTCTCGGTGCGACCGGTGCGGTCGGACGCGAAATGATCCATGTGCTCGAGGAGTACAACATCCCCGTGACGGAGCTGCGTCTCCTCGCGAGCGCGCGCTCGGCGGGAAGCAAGGTGCTCTTCCGCGGCGAGGAGATCACCGTGCAGGAGGCGACGGACGCTTCCTTTGAGGGCATGGACTATGTGCTCGGTGCCGTCAAGAGCGGCATGTCCCGCGCATTCGCCCCCGCCATCGTAAAGAGCGGCGCCGTATACATCGACAACAGCTCCGCCTTCCGCATGGATCCGAGCATCCCGCTCGTCGTCCCCGAGATCAACGGCGAGGACGCGAAGGCCAATTCCGGCATCATCGCCAACCCCAACTGCTCCACCATCATCACCGCCATGGCCGTCGGCGCGCTCGCCAAAATTTCCCCGATCGAGACGATGGTCGCGTGCACCTATCAGGCCGTATCCGGCGCCGGTCAGGGCGGTCTCGAGGAGCTCGAGCACCAGATGAGCGCGCTCGCGAAGGGCGAGAAGTGCGAAAGCCGCGTCTTCCCCACCCAGATCGCGCTCAACGTCATCCCGTTCATCGGCAGCATGCTCGATAATCTCTACACCGACGAGGAAATGAAAATGCAGAACGAGGGCCGCAAGATCCTCCATCTGCCCGAGCTGCGCGTCACCTGCACCTGCGTGCGCGTGCCGGTCATGCGCTCGCACTCCATCGCCGTCACGGTGAAGACGAAGGACAAGATCACCATCGCGCAGGCGAACGAAGCCATCCGCGCCTTCCCCGGCTGCCGCCTCATCGAGGACTACGAAGGCCGCTGCTACCCCACCCCGCTCGACACGAGCGGACAGGATCTCGTGTGGGTCGGCCGCGTCCGCGAAGACCTCACGCAGGACAACGCCCTCACCCTCTGGTGCTGCGGCGACCAGATCCGCAAAGGCGCCGCCAGCAACGCCGTGCAGAT
>CAZKGZ010000249.1:0-2227 GCA_964552365.1 uncultured Oscillospiraceae bacterium
CCGATGGTTTGCGGAGCCATGGGATGCATTTTGCGGGAAAGACTTCGGGCGGGCGTGCAGGTGTGCATTTTCATTATGTAACCTACATTGTAGCAAATGCCTATACGATTTGCAATAGGAAAAGTGCAAAAACCCGATGACAGTTTTGTAATATGTTGCACAATTCCCGTCTGCGCGCCCGCAGACATTCTTATTTTGCGGCGGTGTCCCCGAAATTGTAGTAGGTGAAATCGCCTTTGGTGAGCATTTTGCGCTCGGCGTCGTACACGCAGATCTGCACGACGATGACGCGCCGTCCGCGGCGGACGATCTCCGCTTCCGCCGTGATGAGGCCGGGTCTTGCCGGGCGGAGGAAGGTCGTGGAGGCGTTCTGCGTGACGATGGTGGGGATCGTCATGTCCTCGGTCTGCGAAGCGGCGCAGCCGCCCGCGAGATCCATGATCGTGAAGAGAAGACCGCCGTGGGCCGTGCCGTGGCAGTTGAGAAGCTTATCGTCCACATTGCATTCCAGGATGCAGTGTCCGTTTTCGAGCAGGCGCATCTTCAGCCCGCACAGATCGTCAAAGCCGCCGAACACACCGTCCGGGCGGAGCGAAGCGTTGGTTTCCATGGTTTTCGCATGTCCTTATCCCTATTTTTATAATGGGTATTATACAACAGAGTATCCAAAAAGAAAAGAGTCGAAATGATTGGCATTTTTGCATATATGCGTTTACCTACCCCGCATGAAAATGGGTATTTTGGAAAAATATGCGGAAATATGCAAAAAGGTATTGACAATGCAGAGCCGCATCGATATAATTCGGGGCAAATAAGCAATACACCTGATAGAGGTTGCGGAAACGAAAAGTACCCGTGAGCACACGCCGGCAGGCGGCTTTCGGAGAAAGGCAATTCCGCCGAGGTGTTCGCAAGGCTGCCGCCGAACGGATGCCGGGACGATGCAGAATATGCACCGGACTGTCACATGGATTCATGTGGAGAGCTATCAAAGGTTACGGATCTTGATTTTCTTTCTTGAATTTCATTTTTTCGAAAGCCTGCGATACCACATCGGGTCGCAGGCTTATTCTTTGCTCCGTGCCGGATCGTTCCGCCTGCGGTGCTTTGCGGATCTTTTGCCCCCGCACTTCGTTGCCGCGCTCTTGCAATACACAAAGTATGGCTGCGAGCGCGCGCCTCGTTCGGAGGCAAAATCTCTCGCAAATCACTCTTGGCGAAATCGTCCGCCGCTCCGCGAGGAACCACCGCATAATAAAACGAATTCAGAGGATGCGTGGTTCTTCTTCCCCGGCAAAAATACGAAAAAATGAAAAGGAGACAAAAACCATGACTACCCGCAATCGTATCCTCGCGCTCGTATGCGCAGCACTTCTGTGCGTTTCTCTGCTCGCCGGCTGCGGCAGCACCGCTTCCTCTGCCGAAACCGCATCCGTCGATCTCACGCAGGCCGCGAGCCTCGCCGACCTCAAGGGTCTGAAGATCGCCGCGCAGGCCGGCACGTTCCACGCCGACGCCCTCAGCCAGATCGAAGACGTGCAGAGCTCCACGTACCCCGAGTTCGCCGATCTTCTCACCGCGCTCAAGAGCGGCGCGATCGACGGCTACATTGCCGAAGAGCCGACCGCCTTTTCCGTGTGCCAGAGCGATGACACGCTGACCTTCATCCCGCTCAAGAACAACGACACCGGCTTCACCGCCACCGCCGCCGACGTCGGCATCGCCGTGGGTCTCGTGAAGGGCTCCGACATGACCGAGCAGATCAACGCCGTTCTCGCGAACATCACCGCCGAGCAGCGCAGCGCCCTCATGGAGCAGATCGTATCCCTCTCCGCGGGCGGCGAGGTCACCGAGTTTGCCGTCAGCGCCGAGGCCCCCGAAAACCCGAGCGGCGTGCTCCGCTTCGGCATGGAATGTGCTTACGAGCCCTACAACTGGACCGACATTGACGGCGCTTCCTTCGGCGCGGTGCCCATCTCCGGCGAAGGCAAGGAAGGCCTTTACGCCAACGGCTACGACGTGCAGATCGCCAAGTACATCGCCTACAGCCTCGGCATGGATCTCGAGATCTACTCCATCGAATGGGATTCCCTGCTGCCCGCCCTCCAGTCCGGCACCATCGACGCCATCGCCGCCGGCATGAGCCCCACCGCCGAACGCGCCGAACAGATCGACTTCTCCGACACCTACTACGAGTCCAACCTCGTGGTGATCATTCGCAAGTAAG
>CAZKGZ010000250.1:0-2227 GCA_964552365.1 uncultured Oscillospiraceae bacterium
CACGAGAGGATGCTGCGCGGGCACTCCACGGTCTCGAAGCCCATCCCCGCGCGGTCGGCGACATGGCGGCGGATGCGCTCATCGTCTTCGGCGTCCGTCGAGATCATCGTGGCGACATAGTAATGCGTGCCGCCTGCGGCGAGGTGCACGGCGAGCTGCTGTGCGAGGGAGGATTTGCCGTTCTTCGCGCCGCCGGAGAGGAAGATCTTCATTGCGCACCCTCCACGGTGAATTTGTCGCCCTCGCGGATCTCGTCGAGATAGCCGTCATCGATGCCGGCCTCGTCGAAGGTCGCCATGTCGTTGATGATGGCGCAGGCGGCGTTGAGGATCTCAAAGGCAAGCGGGCAGCCGCTGCCCTCGCCGAGGCGCATCTGCAGAAGGAGCATCGGCTCGAGGTGCATCTCCTGCATGGCGAGGCGGTAGCCGATCTCGTAGGAGGCGTGGCTCGGCACGAGGTAGGCGCGCACATCCGGGCAGATGCGGCAGGCGCACAGGGCCGCCACGGCGGAAATGAAGCCGTCGATGACGACCGGGCGGTGCGTGGCCGCCGCGCCGAGGAACGCGCCGCACATGGCGGCAATATCGAATCCGCCGACCTTGGCGAGCACATCGACCGCGTCGTTTTTATCGGGCGCGTTGATCTCGATGGCGGTGCGGATGACTTCTTTTTTCCGGGCGAACGCCTCGTCCGTCACGCCGCCGCCGCGGCCGGTCACGGTCTCGGGCTCAACGCCGAGCAGGACGGCGAGGACGGCGGAGGATGTCGTCGTGTTGCCGATGCCCATTTCGCCGACGCCGAGCACATCGGCCGGCGTTTCGGCGGCAAGCTCGATGCCGGTGAGGATGGCGCGCTCGGCCTGCTCGCGCGTCATGGCGCTCTCGCGGACGATGTTGCGCGTGCCGTAGGCGATCTTGCGGTTCAGCACCCGCTCCTCGCGGATGTCGGCAGCCACGCCCACATCGCACACCGTGATGCCGCAGCCGAAGTGGCGGCAGAGCGTCGCCGCGCCGGTCTTGCCGCGCGTGAGGTTGACAGTCTGCGAGAGCGTCACGGAGCGCGGCGCGCTCGACACGCCCTCGTCCACGACGCCGTTGTCGGCGGCGAACACGAGAAGGTGCTTTTTCTCAATGCGGTTGTGCACATGTCCGGTGATGCCGGCGAGCTGCACGGAGAGGTCCTCGAGCCGTCCGAGGCTTCCGGGAGGTTTGGCAAGCTCCGCCTGACGGCGGCGCGCTTCTTCCATGGCCGCCTCATCCGGCGGCGTGATCTTCGATATCCAGTCCCGCAGTGTCATAATTTTTCTCCTTTGATAAAGCCGTTCTCCGCGAGCCATGCGGCTCCGGCGGCGGTGTTTTCCTGTAATTCCAGAGTGAATGTGGCTTCCGGCGCGAGGGAGTGCGCGAGAGCGATGCACTCGCGCATCGGGATGGTGCCCGCATCGAGGGCGCTGTGCGTATCCCACGAGCCGTCGTTATTATGGATGTGCAGGTGCCGCAGGTACGGCGCGCAGCGCTCCACCCACTCGAGCGGCGTCACGTGCGAATAGGCATTCACATGGCCCACATCGAGGCAGATGCCGAAGCGCGGGCTGTCCGTGCCGCGCACGATGTCGATAAGGTATTCCGGTTCCTCTTCGAGCACATTTTCGAGCACGATGTCCACGCCCGGGTCGGTGCGCAGGAAGTCTTTCCAGAATACGACCGACTGCTCGGTGTACCAGATGGGATAGTAGATGCGCGGGTTGTAGCCGCCGTGGATGATGACCTTGTCCGCGCCGTAGTGCTTCGCGAGAGCGATAGCCTCGCGGTAGCGGTCGGCGGCGAGCACTCGCGCGCGCGGGTCGATGGCGCAGGGAAAGAGCTCGTTGAAAGGCGCGTGCAGCGTCCTGTGCGCAGTGCCGCGGATCTCGCCGCTCACGGCGGCGTCCGTCTGCGCGAAATACTCGTCCATGTTCATGGCTGTGCAGTACTCCGCGATCTCGAGTCCCAGTCCGTACCGCCGCGCCGTTTCGGCGGCATCGGACGCGATGGTGGATAAATAAAAGAGCCGTTCCATTGGTTTGCTCCGTTTCGTCAAATTGCCATAGTATTATAACCGCTTTCCGCGCAGGATTCAATCTCTTTTCCCCATTGCATTGCAAAAGATTCGGTATTATAATAGCAGACAAATATATTCGGGAGATGAGTGCCTTGTCGAAAGCCCCCAATCAGAAGCTCAAGCTGCT
>CAZKGZ010000251.1:0-2216 GCA_964552365.1 uncultured Oscillospiraceae bacterium
GGCGGCTTATTCTTTCTTTTTAGTGAAAAAAAGAGGAGAAAGAGAAGAAGAAAAAAGAGAAACATGAAACAGCAATTGGATGAGAACGGTCGGCTTCCGTTTTGTGTTCATCAACACAAGTTCCCCAACTTGTGCGCTTAACGAACACATTTCATCGCTTTGCTCTTTTCGATAGTATAGTACCACAACGTGTCAGATAACGCAACCCCTTCTTTGTAAATAATTTATGAATTTAGTGTTTCTATTTTGTGCATTTTGCTCTTTGCTTGACAGCTTGGCGTTTGGGTATTATATTTTATAAAGTATAATGACCCCGAAAGGACGCCTTTTCTATGACGAACATACTGGTTGCAGAGGATAATGCGGGTCTGCGGAAGCTCATGAGCATCCACCTGCACCGTGCCGGATACGAAGTGATCGAAGCGGCCGACGGCATGGCGGCGCTCGCGGCGCTGGAGCACAACCGCGTGCATCTCATCATTACGGATGTGATGATGCCGCGGCTGGACGGCTACGGGCTCATCCGCGAGCTGCGCGAGACCGGCGACACCACGCCGGTGCTGATGGTGACGGTGAAGGACTCGTTTGACGATATGCGCACCGGTTTTCATGTCGGTGCGGACGACTATCTCACGAAGCCCGTGAACTTCGATGAGCTGCTGCTGCGCGTGGAGGCGCTGCTGCGCCGGTGCGGCATTCAGCACGCCAGGGAGATCACCGTCGGCGGATGCACGCTCCATGCCGACACGCTGCTCGTCACCGGCGAAGGATATTCCTACGAGCTGCGGCCGCGCGAGTTTGCGCTGCTGCAGACGCTTCTCGCCGCGCCGACGAAAATTTTCACGCGGCAGATGCTCATGGATGATATCTGGGGCTACGACAGCGAGTCCGATCCCCGCACGGTGGATACGCACATCCGCCGTCTGCGCGAGAAGCTCGCCGATGTGCCGGATTTTGAGATCCAGACCGTGCGCGGTCTCGGGTATCGGGCGGTGATACGATGAGACGCATACGTTCCCGATTGACGATCCTTCTTCTGATCCTCGTCATCGTCACTTCGATCTTCTCTCTCACGCTCGGCGCGCTCGTGCGCAACGGCATCATTTTCCAGCGCGACACCATGCGCTATCTGCTCTTCGGCTATGCGGCCAAGGATATTCTCCTGCTCGCCATCGCCGTGGCGGCCGTCGCCATCCTCATCACCGTAACGTCCCGTTCCACTACGAACCCCATCCGCGAGCTTTCGCGCGCGGCGCGGGAGATCGCCGGCGGCAACTACGATGTCACCGTGCCCGAGCGCGGGCGCGTGGAGGAATTCGGCGAGCTGGAGCGCAACTTCAATCTCATGACGGCGGAGCTTCGCGCCAACGAGTACCTGCGCAAGGATTTCATTTCGAGCGTATCGCATCAGCTGAAAACGCCGCTTTCCATTCTCAACGGCTACGCGCAGCTCCTCGCCGAGGGCGGGCTCACGGAGGACGAGCAGCGCGAGTACGGCAAATACATTGCCACGGAGTCCAACCGGCTCGTGGGGCTCGTGGACGATATGCTCCGTCTCTCGCGCATCGACCACCGGGAGATCCAGCGCAAGGCGGAGATCTTCCCGCTCGGCGAGCAGCTTCGCCGCGCGGTGCTGCAGCTCGAGCCGCGCTGGCGGGAGGCGGGTCTGGAGGTCGTCGCCGACATCCCCGATCTCGACTTCACCGGCGACAGCGAGCTTCTCGGGCAGGTCTGGATGAATCTTCTCGATAACGCCGTGAAGTTCACGCCCCGCGGCGGGCGCATCCATGTGGAGCTGGCATCCGAGCCGGACGCCGTCCGCGTGACGGTAGCCGATACCGGCTGCGGCATGGACGCCGAAACGCTCGCGCGCGTGTTCGAGCAGTTCTTCCAGGGCAACACCGAGCACCGTGCCGAGGGCTGCGGACTGGGTCTCACGCTCTGCAAACGCATCACGGAGCTCCACGGCGGCACCATAACCGCCGAAAGCCACCCCGGCGAAGGAAGCAAATTCATCGTCACGCTGCCGCGCAAAAGTTAATAAAATATAAAAATCTCGGGAAGCAGAGGAATGTTTCACTTAGAGTTCACATTCCTCTGCTATTTTACTAACCGGATTTTTATATAAATAATTTTATCTATTTTCAAAGGGCAGCACCACATAATTCGGCAAGAGCGATTTGCGAGCAAATTTTGCTTCCGAATGAGGCGCATTG
>CAZKGZ010000252.1:0-2210 GCA_964552365.1 uncultured Oscillospiraceae bacterium
GCGGAAGCGGAGCCCTGGTTGGGGTCGGTGAAGCACATCTGGAACTGGTTGTCCTTGCCCTCGGTGGTGGCCACGGAGGAGGCGGACGGGGTCAGAGCGAAGATGCGGTCTTCATAGGTGTAGCCGGAGGTGACTTCGCAGGGCTTGGAGGTAACGGAGCCGAGAGAGATCTGCATGCCCCAGTCCTTGACGGTGTTGTAGGCGTTGACGGCCTTCTCGGTGTCGTTCACGTCGTCCTCGTAGCGGAGCTCGAGCTGGACGCCGCCCTTGGCGTTGATCTCTTCAACGGCGATCTCAGCGGCGTTCTTCACGGCGTTGCCGTAGATGGCTGCGCCGCCGGTCAGAGGAGCGGTGCCGCCGATCTTGAATGCGGCGCCGGTCGCGGTGGACTCGGTCGTGGTAGTCTCGGTGGTGGTTTCGGTCGTTGCGGTGGTGTCGGTGGTGGAAGCGGTGGAGCCGCAGCCGGCGAAGCAGGCCAGCATCATTGCGGCGGCGAGGACCATACATACTGCTTTCTTCATTGTGTTTGCTCTCCTTCAAAAAAATTTTTTGACTGTGTAATATATAAAAACGGCCCTGTCCGAAAGGACAAGGCCGAATTTATCAAATCGGTTTATCTCTTTCGGTGCTCGGGAAATGTACGTACAACCAGAATAAGTACAATAACATTCATAATAATCGCAATAATAGCGATAAGGCCCAGTACGCTCAGGCTAAGGGTAAGTCGCAGGCCGAGCATGGCAAAAACAAAAAGAGCGGACACCGCCAGAGCGATGCCCGCAATAAGAGCGAAGGATGCAGAGGATGCGGAAGTGCGCGCAGCACAAGCGCCGTCGCAATTTGCGGCGGTAGAAGCGGAACAATTCATCGTGAATTCGTAACGGTTCATTGCGGCACCTCCTTGGAAATGATGGTGAAATGATATCACTTGATCCGCCGCTCGTCAATAGAAAAATATTTGCATAATTTAAAATGCTAAAGAAAAAATTTTGGGGATATTAACAAAAGTGAGAGAAATTTCTATTCAAAATGGCGAAATTCGGTATTTCCTATGTAGACGCGGAGCGAAAAGCCTGATATAATGCCTTTGGTTTGGGGAAAGGTGCAGAATTGATCCAAACCGCCCGTATTTTTCATTCTTTGGGGACCCTAAACTTTATATAAACGGAGGAAAGAATCATGCCTATCGTAACCACAAAAGAAATGTTCAAGAAGGCGTATGAAGGCGGCTACGCTGTCGGCGCTTTCAACGTGAACAACATGGAGATCGTCCAGGGCATCACGGAAGCTGCGGCCGAGGTCAAGGCCCCCGTCATTCTGCAGGTTTCCCGCGGCGCCCGCGCCTACGCCAACCACACCTACCTCGTGAAGCTCGTGGAAGCTGCCGAGCAGGAGACCGGCCTTCCCATCGCGCTGCATCTGGATCACGGCGACAGCTTCGAGCTGTGCAAGAGCTGCATCGACGGCGGCTTCACCTCCGTTATGATCGACGGCAGCAGCAAGACCTTTGAGGACAACATCGCTCTCACCCGTCAGGTCGTTGAGTACGCGCATGACCACGGCGTCGTCGTCGAGGCCGAGCTCGGAACGCTCGCCGGCGTCGAGGATGATGTGAAGGTCAACGCCGAGGACAGCTCCTACACCCGTCCCGAGGACGTCGAAGAGTTCGTCACCCGCACCGGCTGCGACAGCCTCGCCATCGCCATCGGCACCAGCCACGGCGCTTACAAGTTCAAGCCCGGCACGAAGCCCCAGCTCCGCTTCGACATTCTCGAAGAAGTCGCCAACCGTCTGCCCGGCTTCCCCATCGTGCTGCACGGCGCCTCCTCCGTCCCGCAGGAGTTCGTCCGCACCATCAATGAGCACGGCGGAAAGATGCCCGACGCCATCGGCGTTCCCGAGGAAATGCTCCGCAAGGCCGCTACCATGGCCGTCTGCAAGATCAACATCGACTCCGACCTGCGTCTTGCCATGACCGCTTCCATCCGCAAGTACTTCGACGAGCATCCCGAAGGATTCGATCCCCGCGCGTACCTCAAGCCGGCCCGCACCGCCATCCACGACATGGTCCGCCACAAGATCGTCGATGTCCTCGGCTGCGACGGCAAAGCTTTCTGATTTTAAGGCAACCCCACACGATGTCGTCTGCGGCGCTTTGCCGAATCGTGCGGGGCTGCCTTATGAGTGTGCATGTTATCGGTGCACAGCAT
>CAZKGZ010000253.1:0-2185 GCA_964552365.1 uncultured Oscillospiraceae bacterium
GAGATCATGCAGAAGGTCGGCATGACGAAAAAGGACATCCGCCGCAGCATCGATTCGCAGCTCCTCACGGTGTTCTTCCTCCCGCTTCTCATGGCGGGCATGCACCTTGCCTTCGCCTTCCCGATGATCCGCCGCCTGCTCGTGCTCTTCTCTCTCTACAACACCGGCCTATTTGCCGTCACAACGCTCATCAGCTTCGGCGTCTTCGCCGTCTTCTATGCCATAGTCTACCGCATAACGGCAAGAGCCTACTACAACATCGTAAGCGCATAAACCAAAAGGCGGGATGCAAATGTCCCGCCTTTTCAATTTAATAAAATCTTAAGAGCCCGTTAATGGCTTTTGCGCCGGAGGGTGTGCTATGCTCCCATTGCCAAAGGAAAGGAAGTGCCTTCATGCAAACGGTCAAAATGATCAACCTGATTTTGATGTTCCTCTTTTTCGCCTGCTATATGTATCAGTTTTTATATATCCCCATCGCATGGATGCCGCGCAAGAAGCCGCGGAAAGATGTGCCGCTCCACCGCTTCGCCGTGCTGATCGCGGCCCGCAACGAGGAGACGGTCATCGCCCATCTCCTCGAGAGCATCCGGGATCAGAGCTATCCCGCGCGGTTCGTCAAGGTTTTCGTCGTCGCGGACAACTGCACCGACCGCACGGCGGAGATCGCCCGCCGCTGCGGCGCGGAAGTATACGAGCGCAAAAGCTCAGCGCATCGCGGCAAGGGATATGCGCTCGACTTTCTCCTGCGCGAAATGAAGATCGACGGCTATACCGATTTCGATGCCTATCTCGTATTCGATGCCGACAACCTGCTCGACCGCGATTTTATCCTGCATATGAACGAGACTTTCTCGGAAGGCAAGGAGATCATTACCTGCTACCGCAACTCGAAAAACTACGGCGACAACTGGATCTCCGCCGGAAACGCGCTCTGCTATCTCCGCGAATCACGCTACCTGAACGATGCGCGCTCCCGCCTCGGCGTGAGCTGCAGTGTGACCGGCACGGGCTTCCTTTTCTCGAAGAACATCCTCGCCTCGCAGGGCGGCGGCTGGCCGTTCCATCTGCTCACCGAGGACTCGGAATTCACGATGGAGCACGCGACGCACGGCCGCACCTTCGGCTACTGCGCGGATGCGGTGCTCTACGATGAGCAGACCGTCCGCTTCTCCCAGTCGTGGGCGCAGCGCCTGCGCTGGTCGAGAGGATATCTGCAGGTATTCCGCAAATACGGCGCGCGCCTCGTCACCGGCATTTTCCGCGGCAGCTTCTCCTGCTACGATATGACGATGAGCATCATGCCGGCGGCGGTGCTCTCGGTCGCCGGCATCGCAGTGAACCTCGGTGCCGCCGTGCTCAATGTGTTCCGCTACCACGACTGGAGCACGCTCGGCACCTCCGTTTTGCAGATCATGGGCAACCTGTGCATTACCGTGTTCATCCTCGGCGCCGTCACCACGATCAGCGAGTGGCGCCGCATCCGCTGCCCCGCCTGGAAAAAGATCGCATACATATTCACATTTCCTTTCTTCATGCTCACCTACATCCCCATCGTCATCGAGTCCTTCTTTGTAACTCCCGAATGGACCCCCATCACCCACACCCGCGACATGTCCATCCGCCAGATGTCGACCCCCAACTACCGTGATGCCGGATAAATAAACAAATCGGGCGTACCGCAGAAATTGCGGTACGCCCGATCGTCATATGAGGGGGATAGGGGATCAATCTTTCACTTCTTCGAGCTTGAGCTTTCCTTCGGCCATGGAAACGGCAGCGGCGGTCGTCAGCGTGATCTCCGTCTTGTCGATCTCCTTGTCATCGTGAGAAACGGTAAGTCCGTTCTCGTCAAGCTTGAGGAGCACTTCCTTGACACTGTCCGTATCCTTCAGGAAGGACTCGGTGTCAACGCGCAGGAACTCAGTCTCATCGCAGTACAAGTGGACGATCGTTTCGTCGTCCTCATCCTGCTCGAGCGTGATAGTTCGTCATCTCCTACGGGTAGTCAGCTTGTTGACGCAGGGCACAGCCGTGTGATTTGCTCGGCAAACCGAGAAGTGACCGTCATCATTTATTGTTATGGTGAGTCCATAATACCACATCGGCACAAGCGCCGCCTTACCGGCACCGGGACAGATCATCCGTCATACTCGTCGGGAGAGAGCAGAAACAGGGACATCAG
>CAZKGZ010000254.1:0-2180 GCA_964552365.1 uncultured Oscillospiraceae bacterium
CCTTGCCGATGGGGCAGTGGATGATGTTGGTCTTGTCGAGACGGTACTCGATCTTGCCGGCCTTGGACTCTTTGATGGCCTGGGGCAGGTTCGGGGTGACGGTGCCCGCCTTGGGGGAGGGCATGAGACCCTTAGGACCGAGGATCTTGCCGAGACGGCCGACAATACCCATCATGTCGGGGCTGGCGATGACGACGTCGAAATCGAACCAGTTCTCGCCCTGGATCTTCTGGACGAGCTCCATGCCGCCGACGTAATCCGCGCCGGCTGCCTTGCACTCTTCTTCGCGCTCCGGCTTGCAGAACACGAGGACCTTCACGGTCTTGCCGGTGCCGTTGGGCAGCACGATGGCGCCGCGGACCTGCTGGTCGGCGTGACGGGAGTCGACACCGAGCTTTACATGCAGCTCGACGGTCTCGTCGAACTTCGCCTTGGCGGTCTTGGTGACCAGCTCAAAAGCCTCAGCGGGCTCATACTGGGTGCTTTTATCGATGAGCTTTGTGCTCTCTTTATAATTTTTACCTCTGAACACTTCATTATCCTCCTAAAATGTGGTTTTTCGGAAGGTTACTTCCTCCCACGTTTGTCGGCTCAGTCGCCGACGACGACGCCCATGGAGCGGCAGGTACCGGCGATCATGCTGACGGCGGACTCAATGTCGGTGCAGTTGAGGTCGCGCATCTTCTGCTCGGCGATCTTGCGGACATCTTCCTTGCTGATGGTGGCGACTTTGTCGCGCTGGGGCACGCCGGAAGCATGCTCGATGCCGCAGGCCTTCTTGATGAGCAGCGCCGCAGGGGGCGTCTTGGTGATGAAGGTGAAGCTGCGGTCAGCGTAAACGGTGATGACGACGGGGATCATGAGACCCATATCGCCCTTGGTGCGCTCGTTGAAGTCCTTGGTGAACTGGGAAATGTTCACGCCGTACTGGCCGAGAGCCGGGCCCACGGGGGGAGCCGGAGTCGCTTTGCCGGCGGGAACCTGGAATCTGACATAGCCAACTATTTTCTGTGCCATTTTGAAGCACCTCCAGAATTATTCTTCTTTTACCGCTTCGACCTGATCGAGCTCGAGGTCGATCGGCGTCTCCCTGCCAAACATGGAGACAATAATACGTACGCTGTTTCCTTCGGGGTCGATGTCGTCCACCGTGCCGAGGAAACCGTCCAGCGGCCCGTCGATGACTTTTACGGTATCACCGACAGCAAAGGCCACGGAAATTTCTCTGCGCTCAACGCCGAGATCGAGTATTTCCTTTTCGGTCAGAGGAATGGGGTCACCGTCGGAACCGACAAAGCCGGTGCAGCCGCGGCAGTTGCGCACAAGGTGCCAGCTCTCGTCCGTAAGGATCATTTTCACCAGCACATAGCCGGGGAAGACCTTGCGTTCGACTTCCTTGTCACCGTTGTCCGTGTGCTCGACGACCTTCTCCAGAGGAATGTTCACCTCAAGGATCCGATCCTGCATCTGACGGTTTTCCGCCGCCTTCATGATGGAAGCGGCTACCGAGTTCTCATAACCGGAGTATGTGTGAACCACATACCACTTCGCGTTATCGGCCATCAGGTTCCCACCAACGTAATGAGAGCTTTCACGGCGGCAGAAGCCAGGGAGTCAAAGCCCCACAGAACGATCGCGGCGGCGGCCATAACGACCAGCGCTACGAGAGTGTTTTTGCAAAACTGCTTGGGAGTCGGCCAAATGACCTTTTTGAGCTCGCTCTTCATCTCGCGGAACCATTTCTTCACGCGGCCGAAGAAACCGAGCTTCTTGTCCGTCCGTTTGACGGCCGTGCCCTTCGCCTGAGCGGCGGGGGCGGTTTTCTTTTCTTCGTTAGCCATTGGATGCATCCTTTCTCACGTCACTCTTACTTCGTCTCGACGTGCTTGGTGTGCTTGCGGCAGAAGGGGCAATACTTGTTCATCTCGATCTTATCGGGAGAATTTTTCTTGTTCTTCATGGTGTTGTAGTTCCGCTGCTTGCACTCGCTGCATCTCAGGGTGATTTTGATACGCGAACCTGCTTTCGCCATAGTTTCGGCACCTCCTTGTAAAATTTACGCGTCGTTTTTCTCGCGCGTATGCCTCCCTGTATGGGCCGAAGGGCATAAAAAATAAACCTCTCGACCGACAGGTGAAATTACTATACCACAAACCCTCCCGTCGGTCAAGAAGAATTCA
>CAZKGZ010000255.1:0-2176 GCA_964552365.1 uncultured Oscillospiraceae bacterium
CGTGATATAAAAAGGGCGGAAATTGACTATTGTTAAGGGGGGAACTTCCATGGACGGCGGTCACGGACGAATATGGGGCATGGCGAATGGCATGTCGGGGGTCTCGTGCGGCCGTTCCGGGCGGGGAGCTTCCCGATCCTGACTTTCACCATTGCCCTTCTCATGCATCCGGGCAGTGGTATTTTTATGCCCGAATGCGGACGTATTAAATCGAAGGAGGGCATAGGACATGGAAAACAAGGCTTTGCAGCTTCGGCACCCGGAGTATGACCGGGAGCTGACGGAGCTGGTGCGCAGCCGTCTCTCGCCGAAAGCGTTCCGGGAGAAGCTGCTCGATTATCACGAAAACGACATCGCCGAGGCGCTCGCCTCGCTCACGAGCGAGGAACGGCGGCGCATTTACGGCGCACTCGAAACGGCGGAGCTGTCGGCGGTGCTCGAATACGCCGAGCCGATGACGCCGTATCTCAACGAACTGACGCTCCGGCAGCGGGTGGACGTTCTCTCCCGCATGGACGCGGACGCGGCGGTGGATTACCTCAAAACGCTCGCGCCGGACGAGAAAAACACGCTCCTCGAGCTGATGGACGACGCGAAGCGCCGTGAGCTCGCCGCACTCTGGGTGTACGACGAGGACGAGATCGGCAGCGTCATGACGACGAACTGCATCGTCATCCCCGAGGGGCTGAGCGTGAAGGCCGCGATGAGCTCGCTCATTTCGCAGGCGGCGGAGCACGACAACATCTCCACCATCTACGTGGTGGACAGCGAGCGCGCCTACTACGGCGCCATCGATCTCAAGGATCTCATCATTGCGCGCGAGGGACAGCCGCTCGCGGATCTCATCGCCACATCGTATCCGTACGTGTACGCGCATGAGAAGATCGACGACGCCCTGCCCCGCATCCGCGACTATTCCGAGGACTCTATCCCGGTGCTGGATGACGAAAACCGCCTGGTCGGCGTGGTCACGGCGCAGGACTTCCTGCAGGTCGTGGACGATGAGCTGAGCGAGGACTACGCCAAGTTCGCCGGTCTCTCCGCAGAGGAGGATCTGCGCGAGCCGCTTTGGCAGAGCGTTCGCAAGCGTCTGCCGTGGCTGCTGGTCCTGCTCGGGCTCGGCATGGTCGTCTCGGGCGTGGTCGGGCTGTTCGAGGCCGTTGTGGCGCAGCTCACGCTCGTGGTGTGCTTCCAGTCGCTCGTGCTCGACATGGCGGGCAACGTGGGCACGCAGTCGCTCGCCGTCACCATCCGCGTCCTCATGGACAGCGAGGTGAGCGCGGCGCAGAAGCGCAAACTCGTGTGGAAGGAAGCGCGCGTCGGCTTCATGAACGGCGCGATCCTCGGCGCGGCATCGTTCGTGCTCATCGGGCTCTATCTCCTGCTGCGCGGGCAGACGGCGCTCATGGCGTTCGGTGTTTCGGGCTGCATCGGCATCGCGCTCCTCGCCGCCATGGTGCTCTCTGCCATCTCCGGCACGGTCATCCCCATCTTCTTCAAGAAGATCCATGTAGACCCCGCCGTAGCCTCCGGTCCCCTCATCACCACCGTAAACGACCTCGTGGCCGTGGTCTCCTACTACGGACTGACCTGGCTCCTGCTCATAAAATGGCTCAATCTTTAGCTTCGTTCGGATGCAAGCATCCGAACGAGAGGGATACACTCCGCTCCGCGCCTCGGTTGCCCGCTGCGCGTGCAATTCGACACTCCGCTCCGCGAGAAGTATTTTTGCCGACGCGCATGTCGCCGGCAAAAATCATTGAACTTTCTTCCCGCCTGCGGGCGGGAACTCTGCGAGGCTCTTTACAGCAAAACGACCGCCGTCCTTCATTTTCGGAGGGACGGCGGTCTTATTTTATTCTTCGTTTTGGTCCTGATTTTCGTGGCGGCGGGCGGCGCGGCGGGCTCTTCTCGCGGCGCGTTCTTTTTCTTTCTGTTTGCGGCTCACTGCCACAACGGCGATGATGATGGCGATCAGGGCGACGGCGGCGATGCCGAGGATGAGCGCGGCGGGGACGCTCTGCACTTCCTCTTCCGGCTCGGGCGTGGAGCTCGGCGCCGGGGTGGCGGTCGACTCGGGCGTGGAGCTCGGGGTCGGCGTCGCGGTCGGCTCGGGCGTCGGGGTCGCAGTCGGTTCGGGCGTGGGCGTGGGGCTCGGCGTCGGGGTCGCGGTCGG
>CAZKGZ010000256.1:0-2162 GCA_964552365.1 uncultured Oscillospiraceae bacterium
GCGGCGCGTTCCCGTCCGCCTGCGGCAAGACGAACCTTGCCATGATCATCCCGCCTGCGGCATGGCGCGAAAAGGGCTGGAAATGCTGGTGCGTCGGCGACGATATCGCCTGGCTGCGCCCCGGCCCGGACGGCCGCCTGTGGGCCGTCAACCCCGAGAACGGCTTCTTCGGCGTCGCCCCCGGCACGAGCGAGAAGACGAACCCGAACGCCCTCGCCGCCACCCGCAAGAACACCATCTTCACGAACGTTGTCCTCAAGCCGGACGGCACCGTCTGGTGGGAAGGCCTCGACAAGAATCCGCCCACGGATGCCCTCAACTGGAAGGGCGAGCCCTGGGATCCCGCGTCCGGCGAACCGGGCGCGCACCCGAACTCCCGCTTCACCTCTCCCGCGACCAACTGCCCGTGCATTTCGAGCGAGTTTGAAAGCCCGAACGGCGTGCCCATCTCCGCCATCGTGTTCGGCGGCCGCCGCGCCAAGACCGCGCCGCTCGTCTATCAGAGCCGCGACTGGGGCCACGGCGTATTCGTCGGCAGCATCATGGCGTCCGAAAAGACCGCCGCAGCCGAGGGCAAAGTCGGCGAGACCCGCCGCGACCCGATGGCCATGCTTCCGTTCTGCGGCTACCACATGGGCGACTACTGGCAGCACTGGCTGGATATGGAAAAGCTCATCACCAACCCGCCGGTCATCGCGAACGTCAACTGGTTCCGTACCGACGACGAAGGCCACTTCCTCTGGCCGGGCTTCGGCGACAACCTGCGCGTCATCGACTGGGTGCTGCGCCGCGCGTTCGGCGAAGTCGGTGCCCGCGAAACGGCGCTCGGCTATGAGCCCTACCCCGAAGACATCGACCTCGAAGGCAGCGGCGTGAGCAAGGAAACGCTCGACTCCCTGCTCTCCGTCGACCCCGAGCTCTGGAAGACCGAGTGCGCCGGCATCCGCGAGTTCTACGCCAAGTTCGGCGACAAGCTCCCCAAACGCCTCGCCGACGAACTCACCGCCCTCGAAGCGCGCCTCGGATAAAAAACAACTCCCGCGGAGAGCAGTGTGCGATGCTCCCCGCCCGAAAAGACCGCCCCGAAAGCTCAAACTTCCGGGGCGGTTTATCTTTTCCGTATACAGGCCGGCAAGGGCAGCTTTACTGCGGAGGTACTTGCATTTTGCAGTTTGCTGTATTATAATTGCATTACAAAGCACTTCAAAAGAAAGGAAAATGCATATGGCAAGTACGCTGGTACAGATCCGTATGGATGAGGATCTGAAGGCCGAGGCATCGGCCCTGTATGAAGAGCTCGGCATCGACCTGCCGACGGCTGTCCGAATGTTCATTAAGCGCTCGGTTATGGTGAAAGGCATTCCGTTCAGCATGACGCTGCCGAAAGAAGAATATAAAGCAGAGCGCGCCTACCGCGCCATGCAAGAGATCGGCGAAGCGTCCGAAAGATCCGGGACGGCCGATATGACGCTTGAGGAGATCGATGAAGAGATCCGTGCGTCCCGCGCGGCCCGAAAGACGGAAAAGGACGGCGAATGAGAGTTTATGCTGTACTCGATACCAACGTGCTCGTGTCGGCTCTGCTCCGCGGAAATTCCGTTCCGGGCGCGATAGCGGCGGAATCCCTGATCGGACGGATCATTCCGCTTCTTCATGAAGAGATCATCGCGGAATATCGGGATGTACTGCACCGACCGAAGTTTCATTTCCCGCCGGACGCCGTGGATGCTTTTCTGAACGGCTTGATAAAACGCGGCATTTTTGTCGATTCCACGCCTTTGGAGGAATATCTGCCCGACCCGGACGATGCCGTATTTTATGAAGTCGTAATGGAAGCGCGGAAAGAGGACGAAGCGTATCTCATTACCGGAAATCTGAAACATTTTCCGGCAAGGTCTTTTATCGTGACACTCAAGGAAATGCTCGAGATCCTCGAAGAGAAATCAGCCGCAGACTCGTTTTAAAGCAACGCCTTCCGAAGCTGTCGACCCATGCCGAATTATACAGCCCAACCCCAAAACCGCCCCGAAAGCTCAAACTTCCGGGGCGGTTTATCTATATGTTTTTTGCGCTGAGATATTTGCATGCATCTATTCGGCGTCACCGTTCAAACTCCCGGATCACCTGCAGAAAGGCTTCGGCGTAGCGGGTGGCTTTTACTT
>CAZKGZ010000257.1:0-2151 GCA_964552365.1 uncultured Oscillospiraceae bacterium
TGTAACAGAATGGGAGGTGCCCATCATGAACCGCAGGAGTTTTATGGCGGAGCTGCGGAGTCTGCTGGCGTTTCTGGATGCCGATGACCGCGACCGCGTGCTGCGCCGTTATGAAAGAATGTTCAACGAAGCCGGAGAGGACGGCGAGGCCACGGTCATCCGCTGCTTCGGATCGCCTGTGCGCCAGGTGCTGCTGATCGAGCGCGAGTACCGCGATTCCACCGCAAGAGGCGAGATCCCGTTTGCCGACGGCGACGCCGCGGAAGAGCCGGTCGAGGAGGAGCCCGAAGAGGAGTTTATCGAAGAAGCCGAGCCGGAGTACGAGGAAGTCGAAGAGCTGCCCGAGGAGCCTGCAGAGGAGCCTGCCGGGGAACCGGTCGAAGAGTTCGCTGAAGAAGCCGAGGAGCCTGCAGAGGAGCCTGCCGGGGAACCGGCCGAAGAGTTCGTTGAAGAAGTCGAGGAGCCCGAGGAGGTCGTTCCGACCGAGCCGGAGGAGAGCGCCGAAGAGCCGGCAAGTGCGCCGGCCGAGCCCGAGATATTTTCCGTGCTGCCGGATCTGGATCTCGACAGCCTCGACCTCACGCTGCCCGACGCCGCGGTCGGCAACGCGGAGGCGATGACCACGCTGACATTCGGCGCGGTGGAGCCTCCCGCAGCGGAGCCGGAGACCGGGAGTGAAGAACCTTTTGAGCCCGAGTACGAGGAAGAATTCCCCGCCGAGGAGACGGAGGAGCTTCCCGCCGAAGAGACGGAGGAACTTCCGGAAGAGCCCGAGGAGCCCGAAGCCGAGCCGGCCGAGGCCGATGATTCGGCAGCTGTGATCGCCGCCATATTCGGCTCGATGCCCGAAGACGCACCGGAAGAAGCTGCGGAGCCGGAGATCCCGGACGAGGTGCCCGAAGAACCGGAGACCGAGAGCGAGGAGCCCGAAGCCGAAGAAGCACCGGCAGCCGAGGAGGCCGCAGATGCGGAGCCTTCCGAGGAAGCTGCCGTCGAATACGAAGAGGAAGACATTATCCCCGCAGAAGAGCCGCATATGCCGGAGGAACCCGGGGAAACCGAAGAGCCGGAAGAGAGCGAACCCGAAACCGAAGACGAGGACGACGAGGAAGAAGAACCGGAGAAGCCCCGCCGCAAGCCGCGCACGCAAAAGGAGCCCGAGAAGCCGCGTGCCGGGAAAGAACCCGAGAAGCCGCGCAAGGCATCGGGCGGACGCAAGTTTGCCGCCGTCGTCGTTACGATCCCGATGATCGCAATGTGGGCGGTGCTGTTCGGCCTTTCCATTGCGCTCGGCGTCGTCGTGTTTGCGCTCGGCGCGGTGTTCTGCGCCGTGGGCGTGTACCTCGCGACCTATGTGTTCGGCGGCGCGCTCACCTACATGCCCGACATCCTGCTCACGGCGGGCGGCATGCTCGTGGCGTTCTCGCTGACGGTGCTGCTCCTCTGGACCGGCATTTCCGTTGCCGTGACGGGCTGCTCCCTCACGGTGCGCCTCACGAAGAGCATTTACCGCTCCATCCTCTATCCGGAAAAGGAGGAAGACGACGATGAGTAAAGTATGGAGATGGGTCGCCATCATCTTTTCCGTGCTGATGATCCTCGGCATTGCGCTCCTCGCCGTGTCGTACGCCACCGGCGGCAGCCTCTCGCGTCTCATCCAGACCTCGGACATCGCCGACATGACGAAGTTCATCAGCCGCGACCGCCTGCTCGTATACGTGACCGCCGTATTCCAATTCTTCGGCGCCGCCTGAACGGGCGAATACCGGCGAATACGACCGTATACGGAGCATACAAACGAATAAAAAAAGATCGTTCCTATCCCGAATCGGATGGGAACGATTTTTTATGCGGGGGATGCCGAAGTGCGGAGGTGCTCTCGGAGCGAAACCCCTCAGTCACCGCCTGCGGCGGCGCCAGCTCCCCTTTCAGGGGAGCCATTCCGATTGCATTTGCGCTCTGATGAGCGCAAACTCTGCGAGGCTAAACCCTCAGTCACCGCCGTTGGCGGCGACAGCCCCCTAATGGGGCACAAGCCGCTTCGCGGGGACGCGTCCGCTGCGGCGGGGAACTCCTTTCGTCTCGCCTGACGGCGAGCCACCTCCACCCCTCTCTTTGTCGGCTGCGCCGACATCTCTCTCCGCCGGAGAG
>CAZKGZ010000258.1:0-2133 GCA_964552365.1 uncultured Oscillospiraceae bacterium
ATCGTCCGGTGCTGCCTAATTATTTTACACTCTTAAGTTTAAATTCGTTCAGGGCAGCCGAGTTCTTCGGCTAGTTTGTTGAGCTGCGCGCGAAGGGCGTCGGATACGGGGATGCCGGTTTCGAGGCAGGCTGCGGTGTTGCGCTCTTCGGGCTCGCCGGGGAGCAGCACTTCGCCGTCCGCTTTGGCGGGAGAGAGCGCCGTGATGCGTGCAAGGCTCTCTTCGCACAGCTCCGTGAACTTCTCGGCCGGCAGGAAACGCGAGATCTCCACGCAGCCGAAAATATGTCCCGTGCCGGATGTGCGCGAGAGGTCGGAGAGCTGTCCGCCGCCGCCGAGAAGGCCGCTGCCGGTGAGCACGGAGCAGAGGAGCTCCGTGAATATCGCAAGTCCCGAGCCTTTCGCGCCGCCGATGGGCAGGAGCGATCCGCCTTCGAGCACGGCGTTCGGGTCGGTGGTCGGTGCGCCGTCCCTGTCGAGTCCCCAATCCGCGGGAATGGGCTCGCCGTTGAGGGCGGCGAGGCGCACCTTACCGCGTGCGGCGGTGGAGAGCGCCATGTCGAGAATGAGCGGCGGCTTTCCCTCGCCGCGCGGCAGGGCGAGGCACACGGGGTCGGTGCCGAGCAGCTCATCGCGCGCGCCGTAGGGCGCCATCGCGCTCGGCGCGGACGAGAGATTGAACGCGAAGAACCCGCGCTCCGCCGACGGACGGGCGAACCACGCGCCCGTGCCGAAATGCGAGGAATTTTTCACGCCCACGAACGAAATGCCGTACAGCCGTGCCAGTTCCTCCGCCTTTTCCACGGCGCGAAGCCCCGCGATCTGGCCGAGACCGTTTTTTGCGTCGATGAGCGCGATCGCGCCCGACTCCGTTACGACCTCCGGCTCCGCTCCGACGGCGGTGATGCCGGCGCGGATGCGGGCAATATACTGCGGCAGGCGCAGAAGACCGTGCGATGCCACACGGCGCACCTCGGCAAACAGGATGCTGTCCGATAAAAGCGCGGCGTCCTCCGCCGAAAGCCCCGCCGCACGGCAGAGCGATTCGGAAAAAGCGCGCAGCGCATCGGCGCGGAGCATGGGGCTCATAGGCTTACCTCCCGCTCCACGACCTGGCCGCGAGCCTCGCCGGGCGCGAGCTGCACTTCGTCCGGGCTGTAGCGCTGCACCATTTCCGCCACGATCGACGCCTGCCGTGCCATGCGGAGCGCGTCCGCCTCCGTCGGCAGCGTGCCGTGCGAGGAGAGAGCGCTGTTGCCGGTTTTGAGATAGACCGGCGCGCAGCAGCGCACGATCTCCGGCGCTTCGTATGTGCGGATGAATCCGCCCGAGCCCTCGGGAGAATCGGTGTGCACATCGAGCGGCACATGCACGCTCGCGCGCAGGGCGCAGAGCATGTCGAGCGGCAGATCGCGCACGGGGTTGATGCTGTCCGCGCCGCACTGCTCCAGAAGGCGGAACGACGCGCCGTTGCCGTGCCCGCAGTGGGCGCTGCATTTGAACACCGTGCTCGCGGGCAGCTCGCCGCTGCGCCGTGCCTCGTTGAGCACCCAGAGAAGGCCCTCGTCGTACACGAGAATGCCGCGGATGCCGAGATCGCATATGCGCTTGGCGTCTTCGAGCGCGCGCACGAGCTGTTCCTGTCCGCGCAGGCGGTAACCGATGGTCGAGCCCTGCCGCGAAAGGCGCGTGGCCGAGGTGTCGTACGCCGCGCGCGGGCCGATGGACACCGTGAGGGCGATGCCGTTGTCGCGGCAGAGTGCCGTGTATTCGCGCAGCTCCTCGCGCGTGTGGCGGAAGCCGCCGAGCGTTTCATCGATACGGTTTATGGTCACGCCGAGCCGCGAGGCCTCGCGCACGAGCACCTTCGCCGCATCGGCGGAGTTTACGGTAGGGATCTCAATGCCGAAGCGCGCCCCGCCCGGGAACGCCAAAGCAGATGTCGGAAGATCATGCAGATCCTCCCCCGGCAACCCCAGCCGCCGCAAAAAATCCCGCGATCCATCCATCATATTCCGTCACTCCTCGGAAGAATTTTTTTACGCTGTAATTATACAGCAAGCCGAAGAATTTGAAAAGAGTGCAAAACGGCACGCACCCGAATTTTTAGGTGCGTGCCAAAAAAGCGATGTTC